>NZ_JADBUP010000082.1:0-3848 GCF_020245605.1 Microcystis sp. M061S2
AAAAATTATTTTAATTGCCTCATATTTTTTAAGTAAAATTGAATTAGCAACGATAGATATACATTCCAGCTATCGAACTGCTTGGTTAGTACATAGAACAAAAGCAAGCTGTGACTGGGTTATAATTTTTGGAGATGTCTATTTATAGTCATTTCAGATAAGTCTGATACACTCTAGACCAGTTAAACCCTTATGAACTCTGGCATTGATATTCTCAATCTTAATTGAAATGACTATAGTATCACTGATAACTGCTAACTGCTAACTGCTAACTGCTAACTGATAACTGATAACTGATAACTGAAAAAGGTGGGAATTACCCACCTTAAACTTGATTTTTGCGGAATTTTTCTAGCGACTGCTCCGATCTTGGTCTAAGACGCTGACGGGGAAGTTATTATAACCAACGTGATGCTTGCTGGTTTTTTGAATTTCTTCTTTGATTTGATCTAGATCAACATAGCGATCGGCTACATTAATTAAACTATCACTGGTCATCGATCGCAAACTAACCACTTCCACTCGCGCACCGCGGTAACTGACGGAATCGGCAGCATAGGCTAAATCCCCATCACCACTGACAATTACTGCGGTATCATAGGAACCCACTAGCGCCATTAAATCCACGGCGATTTCCACGTCGAGATTGGCTTTTTTGGAACCATCGGGCAATTGTACTAGATCTTTAGCGATGACTCGATAGCCGTTGCGACGCATCCAGAGGAGGAATCCCTGCTGTTTTTCGTTAGTGCGATCGACTCCAGTATAAAAGAAGGCGCGCAAGAGACGAGAACCGGCAGTTAAACGACAAAGTAATTTGGTGTAGTCAATTTCGATACCTAATTGCAGAGCCGCATAAAATAAATTGGAACCATCGATGAAAATCGCCACACGACCGCGATTTTCTAGCACTTGTTCGGGGGTGAAGACTGGGGCCGTGTCATAATCATCAAACATTTTATTTTTCCTCGTTTGTTAAAAGTTTAGTGTTGGGTGTTTGCCAGTTGTATCCCAAAGGACAACAGACCTTAAAAAATAGAGTTATCAAAAAATTCCTTTAGGAATCGTTTAACGGCAGTTCTAGTTTAGAAAAGATCGGTTCAGGTGTTCCTAGTTGTGGATTTGTGGGTAATCCCCATTGACAGTGTTGGGAAAAAGAGACACCATCAGGGGAGTTTTCCCCATCCTCCGACCTGAAAGTATTAAAATCAATAACAAAACCTAGTTGTTGATAAATTTTACTGCTCAAGGTCGGTATTATCGGTGAGAGTAGGTAGGCAGAGAGTCTTACTGATTCCAAAACTGCGTAGAGGACTTGTTCTACCGCTGCTTGTTGTTTCTGTTTAAATAAACTCCAGGGCGCACTCTCATCGATAAACTTGTTACTAGCGCGAATTAACGCCAATATTTCCTCACAGGCTTGATCAAATTGTAGCGCATCATACTTCTGTTCAACAATTACCCCTAGATTGATCCCCATATTCTTAAGACGATTATCGTTCGGGATATCTACGCCAGTCAACTGGGGGGGGATATTTTGGCAGTATTTTTTAACCATGCCTAGGGTGCGATTGAGGAGGTTGCCTAAATCGTTGGCTAAATCTGCGTTAAGAATATTAACAAATCTGGTTTCCTGAAAATCGCCATCCTGTCCTAATTCAATCTCTTTGACGAAATAGTAACGGACGGCATCGGCCCCATAGCGCTCAACCAAATCGAAGGGATCGAGGGTATTACCGAGACTTTTGCCCATTTTCCGCCCGTCTTTGGTCAAAAAGCCATGGCCGAACACTCTTTTGGGCAAGGGTAAACCGGCCGACATTAGCATAGCCGGCCAATAAATGGCATGGAATCTTAATATATCTTTACCGATCAGATGCAGATCGATCGGCCACCATTTGGCCAAGGCATTTTCTAGGGTGGGTTCGTCTTCGGGGTCGAGAAGGGCGGTAACATAGCCAAGAAGGGCATCAAACCAAACGTAGATGGTATGCTGACCATCGTGGGGAATGGGAAACCCCCAAGCGACATTAACCCTAGAGATGGAGAAGTCCTGTAGTCCTTGGTTGACGAAGTTGAGAACCTCATTACGTCGGCTTTCCGGTTGAATAAAATCGGGTTGTTCTTGGTAAAATTGTTCTAGTTGTGCCTGATACTTAGAGAGACGGAAAAAATAGTTTTCCTCATCGCGCCATTCGGCGGCCAGATTAGTATGAATGGGACAACAGCCATTATCTAACAGTTCTCTTTTTTCCTTAAATTCTTCACAGGCGACGCAATACCAACCCTGTTGGCGATCGAGATAGATATCGCCTTTTTCCCAGACTCTTTCAAAAAATTCGTTAACAATTGCCTGATGACGGGGGGCAGTGGTGCGACTAAAGCGGTCATACTGGATGTGTAGCTTTGCCCAGAGATGGGCAAAACTGGTGGCAATGCGATCGCAGTGTTCCTGGGGATTGAGTCCTTTGGCCGCCGCAGTCCGTTCGATTTTCTGTCCGTGTTCGTCGGTTCCTGTAATTAAGAGAACAGAATTGCCCTGTAACCGCTGCCATCGCGCCATAACATCCGCTACGATCGTCGTGTAAGCACTACCGATGTGAGGGATATCGTTGACATAATAAAGAGGTGTTGTTAAAGCAAATGTTTTTCGCTCATTCAAATCATTCATGAAATTTATTTTTTTAAATAGACGAGGCTGCCCCGAGGCTGATCCGTAGATGATTGGGACATAATCCCTATATTTTATGATCCTCTAATTCTGTTTTATCCTTTAGTTGTGATCTAAGTCAATAAAAACAATCTTAAGGCCGATTTTTTTTTCCATGAAGCTGCTTACCCCCCTATCTACCTCTCGTTTAATTCTTGATACCACGCGCACGAGTCTGTTTACCGTCGGTCAAGAAAATCTACCCAGCCAAGGAGTGGCGATCGTGGTAAGTAACCATCGTAGCTTTTTGGACGCGCCGATCTTAATTCAAGCTTTGGGCAAAACTCTCCCGATCGCCTGTCATCACTACATGGGAAAAACGCCGCTTTTGCGGGAATTAATCGGAGAATTGGGCTGTTTTCCCTTTGATACCCCCGAAAAACGCCACCAGACTTTTTTTCGGCAAGCAACGGATTTTTTACAGTCCGGACGATGGATCGGTTTATTTCCAGAAGGTGGATCGCCGATGTTAAATTTGACTCCTCCTCGTCAAATTAGCCGTTTTCAAAGCGGATTTGCCCATTTAGCCCTGCGTTGTCCCGTGGAGAATCTATCGGTCTTACCTGTGGCTATTCTCTCCGAGTCGGAAACTGCTATTAGTCCTTTTCCCGTGCGTTTGCTGCGCTGGTTAGATACCACGGAACCTTTGTTTGATCAAGATGGTTGGCATCCCGTTGTATTTTATCATCGTGTCAAGGTGGCGATCGGTCGTCCCTATGGAATTACTGAGAGCGATCGCTCAGATTATCAAGGTAAACAAGGAAAAAAAGCCCTTAATCGTTTAATTGGTCATTGTCAGTCGGAAATTAGCGATTTATTGCTGAAAGGCTAAGTCAGGAGACAGGAGGCAGGAGATAGGGTTTTGGGGTTTTGGGGTTTTGGGGTTTTGGGATGTTAGGATGTTAGGATGTTAGGGTGTTAGGATGTTAGGGTGTTAGGGTTTTAGGGAAATTTCAGCTAAATGCCCACTTCCCACTTCCCCACTTCCTAACTCATAATTCATAATTCATAATTGATAATTGATAATTCCCTCTCCCCACTTCATAATTCATAATTGATAATTGATAATTCCCTCTCCCCACTTCATAATTCATAATTGATAATTGATAATTCCCTCTCCCCACTTCATAATTCATAA
>NZ_JADBUP010000083.1:0-87419 GCF_020245605.1 Microcystis sp. M061S2
AGCCTGCAGCTTATCGATCAATATCTGAAGCAGATCATAACTCTTGAGGAACAAAGACTCTAATTTTTGATCCACTTCTAGGGGATTTTCTTTCAGTATTGTGAAAGCATCCTCAAGACGGTGAGCAGTTTTTTGGATACTACTATAGCCTAACATGGCCGCCCCCCCCTTGACGGAATGGACGGCACGAAACATCTCGTTCATCTGTTCACTGTTGTTCACGAGATTGCCTAAGTCTAAAATCCCCTGTTCCAAAGTTTCCAGGTGTTCTTTTGCTTCTTCGATGAAATAGCCGAGAATTTTCCGAGCGTTAGCAGAGTCCAAAGTCTTATCCCCCTTATCACGATGCTGTCTAGTCCTAGATTGCCCAGTTTTTCATTAAATATATCAGTTATGAGGCAATGGCTAGGAAAACTGGCCCAGACGGGGACAAGCGAATACCATTTTTCTAAAGTCCTGACAGACCTAGAGTTTCTAAAATCCAAGACCATCCCGTCAAATAGTCGATCGTGTCATTGGATAGAGAACTGAAAAGATGGTAAAGTTTACTTCTTAAGTTATCAGGGGAGTTAAAATTAGCCCATGCCAATAAGTTTTTCAAATATAGCCAAACTCTCTCAATGGGATTTACTTCTGGACAATAGGGAGGTTGATAAAATAGGATAATATGAGCAGGGATTTCTAGGTCGGTCGTAGTAGGTGCGGGAGCATTATCTAATTGAATAATATGTAATTCCTCGGAAAAAGCTTGGGGAAAAAGTGTTAAATATTGATTAAAACATTCCCCCTATAAATGGGAGAACTCATAGAAAAAGCTGCTAGCTGTTCGAGGTTATATTAAACTATAAAGCCAGAGATATTGAAAATTATACCGAAAATTACCAAGAGGCTTTATGCCTTTAGTTGCTATTTTATCTCTGACAATACTATGACAAACGAAGCGACTTTCATCATAAAGACACAAGCTTCCGCACAGTAGCAAATGCTTGGGTTAGAAATCAATCTGTAGAATTTCAAGGTAATAACCTTAATGATTTTCCAATAAAGTGTTTTTGGATGTTAATCAATGATTTTCAATAACAAATTATAGAAAAAAAGGAGGTCTAGCGACCCCCCTTATACTCAATACTTAGATGACAGCCAAATTAGTAGCGGCCAGCATTGGGTTTATGAACAATAAAGCTCATGGTTTGACATTGTTTGATGTTGTCAAAAGCGATCACGCGGATGTAGCAATCAGAATACTCGGTGCGGCACTCGCGAACTTCATTAAGAACTTCTTGGGGGCCAGAAACAGAGAATAAAGGCAGTTTCCACATCGTCCAATGATAATCTGCGGGTTTGGGATCTTTTTCAAATTCCACAGCAGGAATATAACCCTGATCGATCATGTATTGAATTTGTTTAGCAATTTGTTGATCGGTGAGGGGGGGCAAGTAGGAGAGGGTTTCGTAACGCTTCTCTTTAGGTAAAGTTTTCATGGGTTTCTTGATTCCTTATGGGTTGGGTAGATCATCAACATCGAGATTTAATTCCGATGTCTCTGGTTGACTTATAGCAGTACGGGTGAGACGTTCCAAAAGTTGCCGACGATGTTCGGTATTGTCATTAATAATTCCCGTTTTTACCATCTCTGGCAAGAACTCTAAAACCTGTTCGGCTAGATGTTCTCTTACCGTCATGATCCGCAAAACTAACTCTTTATTCTCAGTCATTAACCCCGCAATATAGGCCTCGCCATCCTGAATGGAATGGCTAGAAGTATAGTGACTCAGCCAAATAGCTAAAGTGGGATTAGTTTCTGACAATTGATCGATAATCGTGCGAACCGCTTGGTAAGTTAGGTAACTTTGTAAGACTTTCGCGGTATCTTGAACAACTTTTTTCGGATACATTTTATACAGTTTTCAGTTATTGGCTAGACAGTTATCAGTGTTGAAATTCTAGCGACTGCTTGCCGATTTTGGGCAAGTCCCCAGCATTATTTTGCACCGATAACTGCTAACAACCTTCTGAAGGGCTGTATTAGAGGGTATCCATAGCCTCGAACTCGAATTTGATTTCTTTCCAGAGTTCGCAAGCGGCAGCCAGTTCAGGACTCCAACGGCAAGCTTCCCGGATAACGTCGTTACCTTCGCGGGCCAAGGAGCGTCCTTCGTTACGAGCTTGGATACAAGCTTCCAGAGCCACACGGTTAGCGGTGGCACCCGGTGCGTTACCCCAGGGGTGGCCGAGGGTTCCACCACCGAACTGTAAGCAGGAATCGTCACCGAAGATTTCCACCAGCGCGGGCATATGCCAAACGTGGATACCACCAGAAGCAACGGGCATTACCCCGGGTAAGGAAGCGTAGTCTTGGGTGAAGAAAATACCACGAGCGCGATCTTCTTCTACATAGTCTTCACGCATCAGGTCAACAAAACCCATCGTGATTCCGCGTTCACCTTCAAGTTTACCGACAACGGTTCCCGAGTGCAGGTGATCACCACCAGAGAGACGTAAGCACTTAGCTAAAACGCGGAAGTGGATACCATGATTTTTCTGACGGTCGATAACCGCGTGCATTGCCCGGTGAATGTGGAGCAGTAACCCTTTGTCGCGGCAGAATTTCGCCAGGGTGGTGTTAGCGGTGAAACCACCGGTGAGGTAGTCGTGCATGATGATGGGGGTTTTGATTTCGGCAGCGAATTCAGCCCGTTGCATCATCTGCTCGCAGGTAGGAGCAGTTACGTTTAAGTAATGTCCTTTAACTTCGTTGGTTTCTGCTTGGGATTTAACGATCGCCTCTTGGACAAAGAGGAAACGATCGCGCCAACGCATGAAGGGTTGAGAGTTAATATTTTCGTCGTCTTTGGTGAAGTCTAAACCACCGCGGAGACATTCATAAACGGCACGACCGTAGTTTTTAGCGGAAAGGCCGAGTTTGGGTTTGATGGTGCAACCGAGTAAGGGGCGACCGTATTTGTTTAATTTGTCCCGTTCAACGGTGATACCGTGGGGAGGACCTTGGAAGGTTTTGATTAAAGCGACGGGGAAACGGATATCTTCTAACCGGAGACCGCGTAGAGCTTTGAAACCGAAAACGTTACCAACGATCGAGGTGAGGATGTTGGTGACGGAACCTTCTTCAAATAGATCTAAAGGATAGGCAACGAAACAGAAGAACTGGTTATCTTCGTTGGGTACGGGTTCGATATCATAACAACGGCCTTTATAGCGATCGAGGTCGGTTAAGTTATCGGTCCAAACGGTGGTCCAGGTACCTGTGGAAGATTCCGCCGCTACTGCCGCACCTGCTTCTTCAGGAGGAACTCCGGGTTGGGGTGTTACCCGGAAGCAAGCTAGTAGATCGGTATCTTTGGGGGTGTAGTCGGGGGTGTAGTAGGTCAGGCGGTAGTCTTTTACGCCGGCCTGGAAACCTTTGGATTTGGCTTGCACCATTGGGATTATTCCTCCATAAACTGCATGATTAGTCGCACCTGTAAAATCTCGCCGTCAACCGACATAGATTTTTCTTAAGCTCCTTTCCCCTGCTGCCAGGAGCGAAGTTAGGGAGCAATTTTCACTAATGTTTTTTTCAACTGATCATCTTAACACGAACTTTATCCTATTCTGATCATTTTTTTTCTCTATCTCTAAAATTTTGATTGTTTTTTTTTCTCGGGGGGATTAGTTTCTTTAATCTGTCGTCATCTAACTTTGACAATCTCTACAAAAACACAAAAAAATCAACAAAAATTTACCTGATTGACACGCAGAAACTTCTGCTTATCAGGCTTTGAGCGATTAAAACTATCCTTTAATTGAGGAAGATTATCAATAATTACAACCTCAAAAAATGTCGGCAATCGCTAAATATTAACAGGATTTCTAAGCAATTATACCCAGTACCTAGAGGACAGTTAGACAGCCGTGAACTCTAGATAAATTAGGTCTAATTACTCAGTAATTATTGTTGAGATTTTTGGCTTGTGAACGATTATTTTCCCCTTCAAGAATTATGGTTATTGTTGCCATTAAAACGATGACGTTCTGGAAATAGCGTGACCAATAACTGATTGATATAGACCTTTCCGACCACCGATGCTTGATTCGGTCGGTTAGTAGTAGATGCTTGTTCTCTGGTTTCCGCAGGACTGGCCTCGGCGACCATTTCCTCGCCATCCCAAGGACTGGCCACGGTTTCGGCGACCACTTCCTCCACTGACGGCACTGGGGACACTTGACTGACTACGGGTTGCGGTTCCGGTAAAGGGGGCCTTTCCGGTTCCGATCGGGTCGCTGACACCTCGATGGTAATTTGACGGGAAGTATCTCCGATCAGGGAACCGGACGGTACGAGCGACATCGCTGCCACAGAAGCATTAAAAATCGTTGTGGTTGACCCGATACAGGCATTTTCACCGATTTCACCCCGACCGACAATTAGAACACCTGTACCTAAAATTGCCCCTGCACCGATAGTAATCACACCCTGATAGGCGGTTAAAATTGTTCCCATACCCAGGCAAGCACCCGCACCGATAATTATTTGGCTATTGGGGGCTGCTCGGAGAATCACCCCCGGAGCCACGATCGCACTCTCATCAATGGTTACATCACCATTGACATAGAATTCCGAGCGGCTAATAGGTTGAACGGGGGGTAAGGACATAATTGACAGTTACTCAGTGATCAGTGATCAGTGAGCGGGGGTTAGGGGGTAGGGGTTAGAGTTTCCGGTATTTTTCCCGATCCGCCAACACCTAACACCTATCTCCCTTCACCGATCGCCGAGTCCTGAAATTAAGGGCGTTGAATAATCGATTCGAGAACACGACGTTTCGCTTGGGAGTCAATCCCGATTAGACGAACGTATTCCCCTTGATGGTCGCGCAGACAGGTTTCTAAAGCGGCCACCACATCGGATTCGCGACTGCTCTCGATCGGGGTGCAGCTTTGCCAAGAACTGGTTTTAAAACGACGTTTATCCGCGTGTTCGGCCCCGATTTTGTGACCTTGGTTCAATAAAGAGCGAATTTGAGTGATCGTTTCCGCCGTTAAGGTACTGGTTAAAGTGGCAGTACCACCGCCGGAGGAACCGGAAGCAGAGCTTTTGAAACTCGGTTCAGCAACGGTGGCGGTTTTACTGCTGCCATTACTACTCACCGAACCATCGGGACGCTGGATCACCGTTTCTAAAACCCGTTTTTTGGCTTTAGCATCGATACCGAGTAAGCGGACGTATTCGCCGCTATGTTCGCGTAAACAATCTTCCAAAGCATTAATTACATCGGATTCGCGATTGCTTTCGATCGGAGCGCAACTCTGCCAAGAACTGGTTTTAAACCGGCGTTTATCGGCGTGTTCGGTGCCGATTTTGTAGCCTTGGGCGAGCAGGGAACGAATTTGAGCGATCGTTTCCCCACTTAAGCTACCACTGCTGCTATGACTGGCTCCGTTACTAGCGGGGGCGCTGTAGCTGCTGGCTTTGCCGCTGCCGTTACTAGCGGGGGTGCTGCCGGGGCGGTGAATAATCATTTCGACGACGCGTTTTTTCGCTTGCGGGTCGATCCCGATCAGACGGACGTACTCATCGCTATTTTCAGTCACGATCGCTTCAATATCGCGAATGATGCCCGCTTCGCTCTTGGTTTCGATCGCAGGTCCGGTTAACCAAGAACTGGTTTTAAACCGGCGTTTATCCGCGTGTTCGGTGGCGATTTTCAGCCCTTGGGCCAGCAGGGAACGCACTTGTACGGACAGGTCCGAATGGCCGTTACCGTTGCCATGACCGCCGTGGACGGCGGTGGTGGTGCGGGCCGGTTCTCCCGGTGTGTCTTCGGGGCGTTGGATAATCATTTCCAGTATGCGCCGTTTAGCGGCGGGATCGACTCCGATCAGGCGGACGTATTCGCCTTGCAGGTCTCTGAGGGAGGCTTCTAGGGATTGGGATACCTGTTCTTCGCGGCCGCCGTCGATAAAGCCGGCACTTAACCAAGAACTGGTTTTAAAGCGGCGTTTGTCAGCGTATTCGATGCCGATCTTGTAGCCTTGGGAGAGGAGGGAGCGAACCTGCGCTCGAATGTTTGTATTTAAACTCATAGGTGTCACCGAATTTCTATATAGCGTCTCATTAGCGATGTTTATAGCGGCTGCTGGTGCAGGAGTCGCTGGACTGTGGGCCTTGACCGGGACGCTGGGGGCGAGGTCGATATCGACAATGTGACGAGTGAAGGCTCGATCGATTTCTGTGACATCGGGTAAGCGGTCGGCCTGTTGTTGGCTGGTGATCACGGAACCGGATGGCACGAATTTACCGGCGGGGATTTCCACGTCTTGAACGAGGGCGTGCATCATGACGATGCAATCGGCCCCGATGCGGGCATTAAAGACGGTGGAGCGAAAACCGATAAAACAGCGATCGCCCACATAGGCAGGCCCGTGAATGAGTGCCATGTGGGTGATACAGCTGCCCCGGCCGATCCACACCGAATATTCTCGGCCGTCATCTCCCACCACACGGCTTTTTTCTAAACCGTGGATGATTGCTCCGTCCTGAATTTTGCTGTCGTCGCCAATGTGAAAGGGGGTTCCTTCATCGGCGCGGATGGAAGTCCCCGGAGCGATCACCACTCGCGCCCCGATCTCGATAGCGCCACTGAGGTTAGAGAAGGTGTGGACTTTGGCACTCTCGTCTATGCGCGTTTCCTCTGGGGATTTGGTCCGCTTTTTCGGACTAGCCGCCGTTGTGCGGACGACCATAGTTAGTCTTCCTCCATACTGAATTTGGCTGGCTGGTTGTTAATTAACTGTGTTTGGGTCCTATCGATTTCTAACCGGATTGACGAAATTCGTCTCTCTTGCTGTAGAGGGTGCGATTTTCTACGGTTATAGTGTCAATAATCCCCACCACCATCGCGTCAAGGGGGCGATTGTTCTGCCCGTCTTCGATCCGAGCCGCTCCTCCCCGGGACACTAGCACCCATTCATTAAGCCCCGCTCCGACAATATCACCCGCTACTTCGTATTTAGGCAAAAGTTGCCCCTGTGCGTCGATGAATTGCAAAAGCAGAAGTTTCACTCCCGTCATACTGCGCGGTTTCAGGGTGCTAACGACGGTTCCGCAAACTTTGGCAATTTGCATGGAATTTGTTTACACTAAAAGTTAGTTGCGCTCTAGATTCGTCTTAAAGGTTGTGGGTTAACACTTTCACGAAACTGTTCCACGGCTTCTGTATAACGGATGGGAAGAACGTATTCGAGGTTTTCGTGGGGACGGGCGATGATGTGGGTCGAGAGGACTTGACCACCCTTAACACGATTAGATGCCGCTTCTGTCCCCGCCGATACGGAGGCCTGTACCTCCGAAACGTCCCCCCGGACGATGACGGTGACGCGACCACTACCAATTTTTTCGTAACCTACTAGGGTTACGCGGGCGGCTTTCACCATGGCATCAGCCGCCTCGACGACGGCTGGGAAACCCAAGGTTTCCACCATGCCCACTGCAATTGACATAATATTTTTGTCTCCTAATGGTTGGCTTTCTTCGACTCTATAGATGCTGACCCCGATCAACGGTGTTTAATAGCTGCGGAATTGCTCTACTTCTTCGGTGTAGCGAATGGGCAGCACGTATTCGAGGTTTTCGTGGGGACGAGCGATGATATGGGTAGATAGCACTTGTCCTCCGTTAACCCGGTTGGCGTTTTCCACTCCGGCAGCCACAGAAGCTTGCACTTCTGAAACGTCTCCCCGGACAATGACAGTGACGCGACCACTACCGATCTTTTCGTAACCCACTAGAGTCACCCTGGCGGCCTTGACCATGGCATCGGCCGCTTCCACAACGGCGGGAAATCCTAGGGTTTCAATCATTCCTACTGCAATTGGCATTTTTTTGTTCCTCGCTTGTCAAGCCAAACTAAACTATTAATTTCGTTAGCGTTATCAATTTTGTTTCAGTCAAATTCTTTCCTTGTTACTTTTCCTGCTCTAGCTTTGGTGGCAGTCGGGATCGTGGCAAGGTGGGGGTAAGACCATCCTAAATTTTATCTCGATCGTGACCGTTTTCATCCACTAATTTTATTTTCTAGGGCTGGTTGGTAAAAATTTGACGAGTCAGGCAAAATTATCAACCTAAAAAAAGCATAGGAAACTATGACACCTTTGACAATATAAAACATTATGATTATTTCTCATCTTCCGGTTAACGAAAGTTAATCATTCCTTCCTTTCGCCCATCAGCCTCAGCAATTCTCAGGACATTGACAGCTAAAACCTTTGCTATGACTGCATTTGCCCTTTAACTTCTCTCTTGGCAGCTCAATTGTCTCTGCTGGATTTACTGGCAGATAAAAGCCTATTTTTCCCTAATTTCGGCTTTTTTATAATTTTTTTATACTATATACGGCTGGGGTTGGGGAGAGAGGAGTGGGGAGAATAAATAAAAATAATCTCCTGACTCCTGACTCCTGACGGCTAAAAAACTGATCACTGATTCTAGCGATCGATCTCACCTTCGTAGGGTTGGACACCGATCGAGGGATAATTATCGTGGTTAGGACTGAAAACTTCTAACACTGCATGAGCTAACTTTTGGAAAAAGTCGGGACTCTCGTGCAAGGATTTGAGTGCCGCTTCTAATTCAGGACGGGAGAAATCGAAGCCTTGGGAGCGAGCTATCTCTAGTAATTGCTGAGGATCTTGGGTTGAGCGCATTTTTTGACCCAATTCTTCGTTTTTAGCGGCTAAGGCGAAGAAATCGAACACTTGATTTTTAGACATATAAATACTTTTCCTTTGATGATTAAAGGTGTGGCCTCGGCGGCGTGGAGGTTAAACTGCCTAGTTATGGTTTATTTTTATCCTACCAGTCAGGAGATATCCTCAAAGCAAAAGTTTCGTTTTTATTTGCTTGTATGGCTGAGTATGCTTTTTCTGGGAAGTGGGGTGTGGGGTGTGGGGTGTGGGGTGTGGGGTGTGGGGTGTGGGGTGTGGGGACAATAAATAAAAATAATCTCCTGACTCCTGACTCCTGACTCCTGACTCCTGAATCCTGCCGACCGCCGACCGCTTCTTTCAAGTCAGAGGATAAATAGCCTAAAATAGAAACCTGCACTCTTGTTTCTGTAGCCAGCATCATGAATAAGTCCCCACGTCGTTACCATATCACCACCTTTGGTTGTCAGATGAATAAAGCTGACTCCGAACGCATGGCGGGTATTTTAGAAGATTTGGGGTTTCAATGGTCTGAGGATGCCAACGAAGCCGATTTAATCCTCTACAATACCTGTACAATTCGCGATAATGCCGAACAGAAGGTGTATTCCTATCTCGGTAGACAGGCTAAACGCAAACAAACTCAACCCGATCTTACTTTAATTGTCGCTGGCTGCGTGGCCCAACAGGAAGGGGAACAATTATTAAGACGGGTTCCCGAAGTGGATTTAATTATCGGTCCCCAACACGCAAACCGCTTGGGAGACTTATTACAACAAGTTTTTGACGGTTCCCAGGTGGTGGCCACCGAACCCATCCACATCATGGAAGATATCACCAAACCGCGCCGGGATAGTAATATTACCGCTTGGGTGAACGTCATCTATGGTTGCAATGAACGCTGTACCTATTGTGTGGTTCCGGGGGTGCGCGGGGTGGAACAATCTCGCACTCCTGCGGCAATTCGAGCAGAAATGGCACAATTAGGACAACAGGGGTATAAAGAAATCACCCTTTTAGGTCAAAATATCGATGCCTACGGACGGGATTTACCCGGAGTGACGGCAAGCGGCCGACATCTGCACAATTTTACCGATTTACTCTACTACGTTCACGATGTGGCCGGCATTGAACGTCTCCGTTTTGCCACCAGTCACCCCCGCTATTTTACCGAACGTCTGATTAAAGCTTGTCAGGAATTACCTAAAGTTTGTGAACATTTTCATATTCCTTTTCAATCGGGGGATAATGATATCCTCAAGGCCATGAAACGGGGCTATACTCAGGAAAAATACCGACAAATTATCGCTAATATTCGCGATTTAATGCCGGATGCTGCCATTAGTGCCGATGCGATTGTCGGATTCCCCGGAGAAACAGAGGCACAGTTCGAGAATACTTTAAAATTAGTCGATGAGATTGGTTTTGATCAATTAAATACGGCGGCCTATTCTCCCCGTCCCGGGACTCCGGCCGCTATTTGGGATGATCAATTAAGTGAGCAGGTAAAAAGCGATCGCCTACAAAGATTAAATCATTTAGTGGCAACAAAAGCCGCCGAACGTTCCCAAAGATATTTAGGCAGAATTGAGGAAATTTTAGTGGAAGACGTTAACCCTAAAGATGCTAGTCAAGTTATGGGAAGAACTAGAGGCAATCGCTTAACTTTCTTTACCGGAAATATTGAGGAATTGCGCGGCAAATTTGTTAAGGTTAAAATTACCGAAGTCCGTCCCTTTAGTTTGACGGGAGTGATCTTTTAAGTAGTGGTGCAAAATTAATTTCTTGTTTAGGAGAGGCAATAGGCAATAGGCAATAGGTAGTTAAATATGTATAACTAATTTTGCTTAGTTACTTAATAGTTAACAGTTACCTCTCAGCAGTGAAAAAAGGCAATAGCTATCGGGAATAATTGGGTATTTTATGGATATTATCGCTATTTTGCAGCAAGATTATCAAAGATTTCCCCTCGATCAAACCTATGATATTTATGCTGATAACGTTTATTTTCAAGACCCTCTCAATCAATTTCGGGGGATTAAACGCTATCGGGAAATGATTGGTTTTATGAGTCAATGGTTCCAAGCTATCAAGATGGATGTCCACGCAATTGAACAGCAGGGAAATATTATTAATACCCGTTGGACATTGCACTGGACAACTCCTTTACCTTGGCGGCCTCGCATCGCTATTTCTGGACGCAGCCAATTAACTCTCGATGACAATAATCTGATTATTTCTCATATTGATTATTGGGATTGTTCGCGCTGGGATGTGCTGCGTCAGCATTTACCTTTTCCCAGTTCTTAACTAGATTTTTTAACCAGAAAATGCCGACCAACGAGCGCTCGTTTGCTTGATAAAATCCTGTAAAAATGCTAGGCGCTGATTTTGTTCCCAGACCTGTTTAACTTTATCCTGCAAACTCGTCCAATTCCAATCATTATTCAGCTGCTCGTTAATTTCCTGTTCTTGAAAATATTCAATTAAACTTAAACCAGCTAAACGAGTTAGATAGGCTGCCCCAATTCCCTGCACTGTACCACCGGCGATATAAGTAATCGCATTTCCCTTGAGAATCGTTCCTAATGCCTGGGTTGTCACTTCTACCATGCCCAATTGTACCATCATTTTCCCTAGGACAGTCATGGCTGTTTTTGCTTGTTCAAGGGACATTTTTTGTTGATAAATTCCCCCTAAATCCACTAGCATTTGAGCGTTAGTAGCTGCTGCTAAAACTAAATCTAGGGCCGCTAGGGGATTAGCAAAAGTGGCAGTAGCGGCTATCCATTGGTATTGTTCGATAACAGGTAAAGCCTTTTTGCGTCGGGATTGATTAAGTAATTGTTTGGTTTCCTTGGCTAATTCTAGCGCTTGTCTCCAGATAGTTCCAAGAACTAATTCGGACTTTTCTTGTTCGATAATTTGTCGGAGATGATTATCTAAAGGAGCGATAACCACGGTTTGAGGTTCCGTCCATTCCTTGATTTCTCCATTGCTTTGATGTTGACGAACTTTTAGGGGTTCAGGGGCAGCAGCTATGGCTAAAATATGATGAGCGGGAATAGTTTCTTTTAGTCTTTGTTTCAGTGAAAGGAGTATTTCTTCTCTGGTTTCGGCGGGTAAACGATCCTGTTTATTCAGTAACAGGATAACACGCTGGTGCATTCGATCGAATTGCTGGAGGATTTGCCATTCGGAATCGGTTAAATCCCCATTGATAAGATAGAAAACTAAGTCGGCTGCTAGGGACTTTTTCTGGTTAGCGGTGGAGTCGAGAGTTAGAAGCGGTTCCGTTTCCAGAAAAGCGATAGATTCCCCAAAGTTGCCGCTTTCTAGTAGTTTTTTTAAGGCAGTTTTACCAGTTTTTCTAGCGCCGGTAATGGCAATTTTCAGGTCTTGGCGACTAAATTCTTGGTTTAATTGGGTTAAAGTGGTTTTCAGTGGGGTTAAGTCTTGATTTGGGTCTTCTTTGGCCAGATAATTAATTATCTTCTCGGCCTTGCTAATCGCTTGTTTAACCTTTTCTAGACTCAAGGGAGTGGGGGAGGAAAAATCGATTTTCGAGTGGGGTTTTTGCCAAAACCAGATACCAGCACCAAGAGCAAACGCACCTAAAATACCCCAGGAACCGATTTCGCTCAGTGTACTATTGAGAGTTTCCCCTAGGGTGAAAGCGATGGTAATGCCTATCCCCATCACTAAAATCGGTTTACCCAATCTTACCGTCATTTTCCTCATCCTCGCCAACTGCTGTGATTATTCTAGCTTTTTTGTGCTGGATTTCATCCCAAACTCAACTTTTTAGCCGACAATTCCCTGGGTTCGCCCCGGCCTCTCTTGCCTAAAAAGCCCCAGATATGTCATAATGATCGATTGCGTGTAAATTTACCCGATCCCCTGTTGTTATGGCTAGTAAAAAAGGCGTTCGCCTGATCATCACTGTAGAATGCACGGAATGCCGCAGTAATCCCGATAAGCGTACCCCCGGCGTTTCTCGCTACACCACCAGCAAAAACCGTCGCAATACCACCGGCAGACTGGAAATCAAGAAATACTGTCCCCACTGCAATAAGCACACCGTCCACAAGGAAATTAAGTAAACACACTTTAGTTAAAAAGTCAAGCAATCTTTACAAATCTATGAGCTACTATCGTAAACGTCTCTCTCCCATCTCCCCCAGTCAACCGATTGACTACAAAGACACCGAACTCCTCCGCAAATTCATCACCGAACGCGGCAAAATTCTACCTAGACGCATCACCGGTTTAACTTCTAAACAACAGCGAGATTTAACTGAAGCGGTGAAACGGGCCCGTTTAATGGCTTTATTGCCTTTTGTCAACCAAGAAGCCTAAATTCAGTGATCAGTGATCAGTAATCAGTAATCAGTGAACAGTGATTACTGAAAATAACATATATGGTTAACTAATTACAGCAGTTATCTTAAATGGTGAGGTAGGAAGTTCTCCTTTTGGAGAGCCGGTCGTCGATACCAAATTAGGTTATGCTTCATCTTGATGAGAAACGCTGTAATTGAACTCCGATAAGTAATAGGACAAAATTAACTTCTTGGTGAGGATAGGCACTCATGCACTTATGGAAGAGGTAGTTAGATATGTTTGATTAATTGTGTCTAGCTACTTAACTTAAAACTTAAACCTGATCACTGATAACTGGTCACTGATAACTGATAAGCGATCTCAGTATATTGGGGTTGCTTTCTCGTTTTTGCAAAGAAATATATCGGAATCGGCAGCGGATAGGAAAAATTGTGCGAGGATCTTAAGAAATAATTAAATCGCTCTAGGAGTAGCCGACGATTTTGTGATTATCGATCCAAATCCACCAATTAGCACAATGGGAGGCTCTTATGGAAAAGCAGCCGTCAGAAATCGATACCGAGTTGGATGCACAGCTAAAAGAGGAGGATTCCGAGCAGTTTCTGCGTAGTATATTTAATTCCGTGCAAGCGTCGATTTTTGTGGTGGACGTGCTGGAAAATAGAGATTTTCGCTATGTGGGAGCAAACCCCGTTCATGAACGCTGGACAGGATTGCGTTCATCGGATATTAAAGGCAAAACTCCCGAACAAATCCTTCCCCCCGATGATGCGCGTAGTGTGCGGCAACACTACAGTGATTGTGTACGTTACGGAACGACTATTTCCTACGAACAGTATTTACCTTTTCAAAATATACCCTACTGGTGGCTAACGACTTTAACACCCCTACGGGATGACAATGGAAGCATCTATCGTTTAGTGGGAACCAGTACCAATATCACCGAACGCAAACAGGCCGAAGAAGCTTTAAGATTACAAGCAGAACGAGAACAACTACTGGGGGTAATGCAGGAAAGAATCCGGCAATCGTTGGATCTTGATCGCATTTTGCAAAGAACTGTTAAAGAAGTGCGACAATTTCTCAACTGCGATCGAGTGTTAATTTATCGTTTATTCCCCGATCATAGTGGCATGATTGTGGTGGAATCCCATACTGGGAGGATTAATTCTGTCTTAGGAAACAGGATCCAGGATCCCTGTTTTAATTTATCCCCAGAACGTCTGGAAAATTATCGTCGCGGCAGGATTCAAGTTATTGAAAATGTCCATAATTCGGGACTTGATCCCTGTTATCGCAACTTACTTACTTCTTTGCAAGTACAGGCTAACTTGGTGGTGCCGATTATCTGCGATAACCAACTCTGGGGGTTACTAATTGCCCAGAATTGCCAAAAAACTCGCCCTTGGCAATCCCAAGAAATCGATCTGCTCAAACAATTAGCCATTCAAGTGGGAATTGCCATTCAACAAGCGGAACTGCACCAACGGGTAAAATGCTTGAATACTGCCTTAGAATCGGAGGTTCAGCAAAGAACCGCCGAATTGCAGATGACTTTGAAGTATGAAGCATTAATCGGACGGATTACCGAAAAAATTCGCGATAGTCTCGATGAAAATCATATTCTGCAAACTACCACTAGGGAATTAGTGCAGGTTTTACCCGTAGAACGGGCCCAAATTGAGCTTTATGATTCCAGTCGCAGCAAAGCCACCATTGTCCACGAATATACCACTCAAGAGCTTATCTGTCAGGGAATTACCCGTCAAATTAGCGATTTTCCCGAAATCTATCAACCGCTGCTGCACAAACAAATTTTACAATTTGTCGATCGTCTTCCTCTTGGCAATCCGCAAATTGGTCGTGTTAACCGTTGTGCTTGTGCTATCTTTGACGATCAGGGTTTTTTGGGCAATCTTTGGCTAATTCGACCAGCTAATCATATTTTTAACTCTTTAGAAACTAATTTGATTCAACATATTGCCACCGAATGTGCGATCGCTATTCGACAAGCGCGACTCTACGAATCTTCCCAAGCACAAGTGAGGGAATTAGAAAAACTGGAAAGATTAAAAAGCGAATTCCTGAAAACCCTTTCCCATGAACTGCGAACCCCGATTACCAGCATTCGTCTAGCGGTGGAAACCCTGGAAAGTCTTCTAGAATATCAAGGGATCGAGATCGATCCACAGGATTCGATCGGTCAACTGTTGCAAATTCTTAACATTGAATCTCAGCGTCAGAGTAAGTTAGTTAATGATCTGTTGACGTTAACCTATCTGGATGCGGAAACCGAACCCCCGGCGATCGAAGCGATCGACTTACTTTCTTGGCTACCCTTATTAGTGGAACCTTTTCGCACTCTCACCCGCGAGCGACAACAGCAGTTAATTTTAGATATAGATGGGGATATACCGGAGATTAACAGCAGTCTGTGTCATATCGAGCGCATCATAGCGGAATTACTGACCAATGCTTCTAAATATACTCCGAAGCAGGGGATAATTAGGGTAAATGTCAGGCGTGCGGACGAGCAAATATTAATTAGTGTGAGCAATTTAGGAGTAGAAATCGCCCTAGAGGAATTATCAAAAATATTCGCCCCTTTTTATCGCATTCCTCACCAAGATCCCTGGTGCTACAGTGGTACTGGTTTAGGTTTAGCTTTGGTCTGCAAACTGATTAAACCCCTGAATGCCACCATCGATGTCACCAGTGCCAACGCTGTCACCACTTTTACCCTCACCTTGCCAATCTAGTCGAGCAGAAAACTTTTTAGAAAAAAACCTTGCAATTATTTCGAGGGCGTGCTATATTGAGAAAGGACTGAAAAAAGCCGAGATAGCTCAGTTGGTAGAGCAGAGGACTGAAAATCCTCGTGTCCGCGGTTCAAATCCGCGTCTTGGCATCGGAAAAACACTAAAATTAGCCCTGTATTTACTTTCTAGTCTGCTAGGTTTTGTAAATGCAAGAATAGGCGGTGAGAATGCGTCTTAGCTTATCAGTGATGATACGGGCTGCCTATCTTCGCTCGGATTTGAGTCTTCGGTTTACTAAATCCGTTGAGTAACGCACAGAAAACGGGTTTCTCGGAGAAACCCGTTTTCTACTCATCCAAAACTGAAAAGTCTCCCCAACCAGCAATTACTTTTTGATTTTGGGCTTGACGTAAGCGGTCACGGATTAAGATAATCTAACAAGTATGTACGACAATGAAATCCTAGACTCTAGCAACTCCTTAAATAATCCTCTCGATGGGAGCGATCCGGATCAAGCAGCGGAAATCCCCCCCGATCCCGAGGAAATGCTTTCATTGCTTACTTCTGCTCATGTGAGCGAGAGAATGATCGCGGCCCGCGCCTTTTGTGAATTGCGTGACGAAAGAGCGATCGCTCCTTTACTGAAGATGTTAAGCGATGTCTGTCCCCTAGTGCGTGTCAGTGTCGCCTATGCTTTGGGACGAAATCCCAGTCTTAGCGCCGTGGAGCCTTTAATCGATTTACTGGCCAGAGATTGGAATGGTTACGTCAGAAAAGGGGTAGTTTGGGCCCTGGGTAACTGTGGCGACCGCAGAGCGATCGAGCCTTTGGTTCATGCTCTCAAAACCGATATTTCGGCGGTGCGATTATGGGCTGCCAGTAGTTTGGCCCAGATTGCCAAGGTCAATTATGAAGATATCATCACCGTCTTGCCGCCTTTAATTGAAGGATTGCGCCGAGATTTAATCGCGGCGGTGCGGAGTAATTGCGCTTGGTCGATCGGTCAATTATGCCGAGAATTGCCCTTCAATGTGATTTATGCCACGGCGATCGATGCTTTGATCGAGGCCTTGGTGGAAGATGAGGATTTAGGTGTCAAGGAAGATGCGAGAGGTGCTTTATTAAAAGTGGGCGATCCGAGAGGATTACAATTGATCGAGGAATTAGAGCTTGAAGGAATTATCTAAACCGCTAATTTTGGGCGTTACGGGGGCATCAGGGCTGATTTATGCCGTCCGTACTCTCAAATATCTACTTTTAGCCGACTACACGATCGATCTAGTGGCTTCCAAATCAGCTTACACTGTCTGGCAAGCGGAAGATAATATTCGGATGCCGCCAGAACCGGAGCTGCAAGAACAATTTTGGCGCGGCCAATGCGGGGTGATGGAAGGGGGAAAATTACGCTGTCATCGTTGGGGGGATGTGGGGGCAACGATCGCCAGTGGTTCCTATCGCACTCTTGGCATGATAATTATTCCCTGTAGCATGAGTACAGTGGCCAAATTAGCGGGGGGGTTAAGTTCCGATTTGCTAGAAAGGGCAGCCGATGTGCAGATGAAGGAGGGCAGAAAATTGGTTTTAGTGCCGCGAGAAACCCCTTTTAGTTTAATTCATCTGCGTAATTTAACCACTTTAGCCGAGGCGGGCGTTAGAATTGTGCCAGCAATACCGGCATGGTATCACCATCCCCAATCGATCGAGGATTTGGTCGATTTTGTCATCGCTCGTACTCTCGATCAGTTAGATATCGATTGTGTGGCCATTAATCGCTGGCAAGGACATTAACAGTTATCAGTTATCAGTTATCAGTTATCAGTTATCAGTTATCAGATGTAAGTTTTAAGTTAATTAGTTAGTTAGTTATCTTTATCTTTATACCTGTTTACTGTTTACTGATCACTGTTTACTGATCACTGTTTACTGATCACTGTTTACTGGTCACTGTTTACTGATCACTGAGTCAAGGGAGGTAAAAATGGGCTGGATTATGGTCTTATTTGCGATCGCTGTGGGCGGATTACTGATCTGGCAGAATCTGGGGGCGATCACTTTGGTCTTTTTTGGCGGTATTATGACGGTAAAACTGCCCCTAGCGGTCTGGGTGTTACTTTTCACCCTAGCGGGAATTATCAGTGGTTTAACCCTGCAATTTCTCTATAGTTTTGGTCGTCCTTTAGCTGCCCCAAAAGCTTCCCCTCGTATAGGAAATAATCCTACAGTCCCACCGCCATCTCCCCGACCTACCTATATTCAAGATTCTGCTCCGTCTCCACCGGGTAACGATTGGGAAAGAGATAGCGGTGATGATTGGAATTTTGATACACCCCCCGAAAAACCGACTACCATTCAGGATCGGGAAGAATTCCCGCCTAGGCTTGCAGATGATGAAAGAGTTGACCCTGAGCGAAGCCAAAGGGCAAATTTTGTCAAGCCTCCAAGTGACAGTTCTCAAACTGGCTCGGTTTATTCCTATAGTTACCGCACAGCCAAACAGACTCGCGGGGAAAAAGCCGATCAAGTGTACGATGTCAATTATCGGATTATTACGCCCCCCGCCCAGGATCAAAACCAAGATCGGGAGGTAAACAAAGGGGATGAAGAGGAGTGGATTTAACTTTGACAGAGACAGAAACAGTGCTGATCGGCTAAAAATTGCTAAAAAGACGGTAAAAAGAGCCTAAAAAACTCAATAATGTCCAAAAAAGCTAATTATAGCCCTCGTTGGCTCTCTGGTTCGTTAAAGAAAAATCTAGGCTAATCCGATAATAACCTACTTGCAAATCCTGCTAGGGGGGTTTTATCTGTTAAAATTTCTTGTCGTCGTCAAGTAAAGCGGGAAGAATATGCGAATTCTATTTGTGGGTGCCGAGGCCGCCCCAATTGCCAAAGTTGGGGGAATGGGAGACGTAATTGGGGCATTACCGAAAGTCTTGCGTCAGCTAGGTCATGATGTGCGGATTTTTCTGCCCTACTACGGTTTTCTCCAGGAAAAAATGGACATCCCTTCCGAACCCATTTGGTCAGGATTCGCCATGTTTCAGGATTTTTCAGTCTATGAAACGGTTTTACCCGATACAGATATTCCTCTCTACCTCTTTGGTCATCTAGCTTTCTCTGGACGCAGTATCTACGGAGGCGAAGATGAGGCCTGGCGATTTACCCTTTTTGCGAATGGTGCGGCGGAATTCGCCTGGAATTACTGGAAACCGCAAGTTATTCACTGTCATGATTGGCATACGGGCATGATTCCCGTCTGGATGCACCAAGACCCCGATATTAGCACCGTTTTTACGATCCATAATCTCGCCTACCAGGGTCCTTGGCGGGAGGCGTTAGAAAAAATGACTTGGTGTCCTTGGTATATGCAGGGCGATAATACTATGGCTGCGGCGGTTCAATTTGCCAATCGCGTCACGACTGTCTCTCCCACCTATGCCCGTCAAATACAGACCCCCATTTATGGCGAAAATTTAGAGGGATTATTGTCCTATATTTCTGGCAATCTGGTGGGGATTGTCAACGGCATCGATACGGAGGTGTATAACCCGGCTAAAGATGTTTATCTTAAGCAGAATTTTACCCCAGAAACCATCGAAAAACGTCTGATCAATAAAATTGCCCTGCAAGAAGAAGTGGGGCTACAGGTCAGTAAAAGTGCCTTTGTCATGGCAATGGTGACGCGTTTGGTGGAACAAAAAGGTATTGATCTAGTGATGCAAATTTTAGATCGCTTTCTCACCTATACTGATGCACAATTGATTATTTTGGGTACAGGCGATCGCTATTATGAAACCCAACTATGGGAGATGACTTCCCGTTTCCGGGGGCGAATGTCCCTGCATCTTCTCTATAGTGATGCCCTTTCCCGTCGCATCTATGGGGGGGCCGATGCTTTGTTAATGCCTTCCCGTTTTGAACCCTGCGGCATTTCCCAATTAATGGCCATGCGTTACGGTTGCATTCCCATGGTACGGCGCACCGGTGGTTTAGTCGATACGGTATCTTTCCACGACCCGATTCAGGAAAGAGGAACAGGATTTAGTTTTGATCGCTATGAACCTTTAGACCTGTTTACCTGTATGATCCGGACTTGGGAAAGTTTCCGTTATAAACAGGATTGGCAAAAACTACAGCAACGGGCAATGACTCAAGATTTTAGTTGGTATAAATCCGCTTTGGAATATCTCAAAATCTACAAACAAATCACCGGACAATCCGATCAATTATCCGATGAAGAAAAAGATAAATTTGTCGCCCTGACTAGCAGTTAAATCCTCCTTGATTAGGGGTGAAGATATATCACCCCTACTCTGGTAGAAATTAATCGGTAACGGCGTTGAGAAGAACTTCCGCTAGGGTCATATCTTCCATATCATCGATAGTAATTGTGTCAACGATATCGAATTTAGCCCCCGCCGATTCTAGCTGATCGTCTAAAGCTTTGAGAAATTCTGTCGCTTGTCGATCATGGCCTACTTGAATCAGAGAAATGGCTAATTCTTCATCCCGATCGAGTTTTCGAGAAGCTTCGATAATTTGACGCATCACCGCTTTGCGATCATCTGGTTCTCCGTCGGTAATCACCAGAATAGTTTCTCCGTTGGGTTTAGTTTTGCCAGCAGTTTTGCGCTGAAAATAATTATCGAGGGCATCTTGAAGCACAGCTGCCAGGTCTGTCCTCCCCATGGGTTCATTTTCTTGATAAATTTGTGTCACCTTATCGGAAGTAACATTATCATAGCGTCGGAAACGTCCGGAAAAAAGATAGATAGTGATGCCGTCGGGATCGAATTCCTCGCACTTTCTAGCCAAGGCGAGGGTGGATTCTTGGGCAATTTGCCAACGGGTTTTCTCGCTGGGTTTATCAGCAGTGGACATACTGCCACTTTTGTCAATAATCAGAGTATAATCTCTGTTTTCTACCATAGGGGCTATACCTCCAAGCAATTTGCGCTCGTCCTAGTCTAATAATTATTAAACTCTAGGATGGAAACTCTACCTCGATCGACTAGGGTTTTTTAACTATTGGGGGAAGGAGACAGCGTAATCAACAGCAGAAACTATCGCCAGAAAACCAGTCGGGCTAAAATGAAAAAAGTATGAAAATTATTTCCTTAGCCGATGAGTGATAGCAAATCGATCGCCTCAACCGAGAAAAAGCCAGATAATCCACCTTCTTGGAGTTTTTGGACGGTGTTTAGTTCCACCTTCCTGACGATATTTTTTGCTGAAATCGGCGATAAAACCCAATTAGCCACCCTTCTCATCAGCGCCGAATCCCGATCCCCCTGGGTGGTTTTTGCCGGGGCAGCCAGCGCTTTAATCGCTACCAGTCTCCTCGGTGTCCTGATTGGTTATTGGATTGCGCGTCGTCTTTCCCCCAAAACTTTAGATATCGGTGTCGCTATCCTTCTACTTTTGATCACTGGTTTACTGATCGGCGATATTCTCTAAGCAATCAGTGATCAGTGTGACTGTTTACTGTTTACTGTTCACTGAAAAAAGCTTCCCATCTCCCTAAAATTTATGAATTGGCAATTATTCGGACTGACATTTATCACGGTTTTTTTGGCAGAAATCGGCGATAAAAGTCAATTAGTAGCGATCGCTCTCGGTGGCAGTTCCAAATCACCCAAAGCTGTCTTTTTTGGCTCAATTACCGCCTTAATCTGCACCAGTTTCTTAGGAGTCCTGGCGGGGGGCAGTATGGCGCAGTTATTCCCCGCTAAGATATTAAAAGCGATAGCGGCCATTGGTTTTGCGCTGCTTGCTGTCCGGCTGCTTTGGCCAGATTCGGATTGATAATTGGGTTGGCTGAATATTACTGGAAACCTTACTAAATAACGGTTTTGGCACTTTTTCCAAGCACGCGAGGCCATTCTGTTATTATGACACTAAATCCGGTTATTAAAGACTGATTATCTATTCCCTCTTTTTCCTTTTGCCTCTTGCCTTTTGCCTATCCTCATAACTAGCCTATACTCAACAGATTTAGTATGACTCCCTCCTGATAGCTAAAAAACTGAGGCAAATTCCAGAAAAATAATTAATTTTTCCTGAAAAAGTAGCTAAAACTACAAAAAATATCCAAAAAGTAGCGAAAATCACAAAAAATCTGCTAACCTAGCCGTAATATCACACAGATATTTGTAGAAAGATTCCCGAAAATCTCCTCAGCAAAAACATCCGTGTGAAGTAGCTAATATTGTCAGCGAGGTTAGTTCAAGATCATCATGTCAAATTTAGGACGACGTAAATTTCTCCTGTACGGTTCTGCCGCTTTGGGAACCAGTATTCTGTTAAAAGCTTGTGGTGGCAATCAAAGCCAAACCCCCACGGCTAGTCCTAGTCCGGCTGCTAGTCCCGCCCCAGCCTCTGGAGAGACGATTAAGGTGGGTATTCTGCACTCCCTCAGTGGCACCATGGCCATCAGTGAGACCAGCGTGGTTGATGCGGAAAAACTGGCGATCGAGGAAATCAATGCCGCCGGCGGTGTTCTTGGTAAACAGATCGAGGCAGTGGTGGAAGATGGCGCTTCCGATTGGCCAACTTTTGCCGAAAAAGCCACCAAACTGATCGATCAGGACAAAGTTGTGACTGTCTTCGGTTGTTGGACTTCCGCCAGTCGTAAGGCGGTTTTACCCGTGTTTGAAGCCAAAAACCATATGCTCTGGTATCCTGTCCAGTACGAGGGTCAAGAGTGTTCTAGAAATATCTTCTACACTGGGGCTGCCCCCAACCAACAGATCGAGCCGGCAGTGACTTGGTTGCTGGAAAATAAAGGGAAAAAATTCTTCCTCGTCGGTTCCGACTACGTTTTTCCCCGCACCGCCAACACGATTATTAAAGAGCAGTTAAAGGCGAAAGGCGGCGAAACCGTGGGCGAAGACTACCTACCCCTAGGTAACACGGAAGTTACCCCGATTATCACCAAAATTAAGCAAGCTTTACCCGATGGTGGCGTTATTTTCAACACCCTCAACGGTGACAGTAACGTGGCTTTCTTTAAACAACTGCAAGCGGCCGGTTTAACTCCCGATAAATATCCGGTCATGTCGGTGAGTGTTGCTGAGGAAGAAGTTAAACAAATCGGTAAGGAATATCTCCTCGGTCAGTACGCTTGTTGGAACTATTTCCAAACCGTAGATACCCCCGCTAACAAGAAATTTGTTGCGGCTTTTCGAGCTAAATATGGTGAGGATCGCGTGACCAATGACCCGATGGAGGCGGCCTACATCATGGTCTATCTCTGGAAGCAAGCGGTGGAACAAGCGGCAACCGCCGATGATCTCGACAAAGTTCGCGCCGCGGCCGTAGGACAAAAATTCGATGCTCCCGAAGGACCGGTGGAAATGTTCCCCAATCATCATATCTCCAAAACCGTCCGCATTGGTCAGGTGAGAGATGATGGTCTATTTGACATCGTTTGGTCAACTCCGGGGGTAGTGGATCCGCAACCTTGGAACCAATTTGTCCCCGAAACTAAGGGCTTTGCCTGTGACTGGACGGATCCGGCCAAGGGCGGTAAATTCAAAATGGAAAAATCCTAGTTTTAGGAATTTTTCCAGACAGTAACGAGAGTGAGGTGGGCATTACTGTTCACCCCACTTTTTAAAGCTTAAAAATGCACAGGAACAACGAAAAGTGTCAGCATTATTGGAAGGATTGTTTAATGGTATTAGCATCGGTTCTGTGCTATTGCTGGCCGCTTTAGGACTAGCGATTGTCTTTGGACTGATGGGGGTAATTAATCTCGCTCACGGTGAGTTAATGATGTTAGGGGCCTACAGTACTTTTGTGGTGCAGAATATCTTTAAAGGTTTCGGTTCTCCCCTCTTTGATACTTATGTTTTATTCGCCCTACCGATCGCTTTTTTAGTGTCGGGATTGGCGGGATTATTATTAGAAAGGGGGGTGATTAGGTTCCTCTATGGCAGACCCCTAGAAACGCTGCTGGCCACTTGGGGAGTTAGCTTAATTCTGCAGCAATTTGTCAGAAGTGTCAACGGCTTATTAGTAATTAGTTTAATAGTTTTCTGTCTGTTATTTTTTGGGGCGATGACGGTGTTAAGTCGTCGCCTAGATTGGGAGAGAATTCGCAATTTAGCTATTGGTATCACCCTGCCTTTATCCCTAGCTATCGCTGGATTATTAGGCTATCTTTTATCTTTTAATCCGGTTCTCGCTCGACCCTGGTTTAGTGCCAGAAACGTCGATGTCACGGCTCCTGCTTGGTTACGGGGAGGTTTACCTTTACCCGGTTTTCAAATGCCCTACACCCGTCTATTTATTATCATTTTAACTGCCCTTTGTTTGTTAGGGACTTATTGGTTTTTAAATAAATCTTCTTGGGGTTTACGCATTCGTGCCGTCACCCAAAATCGCCAGATGAGTGCCTGTTTAGGCATTCCGACAAATCAAGTGGATGCTTTGACTTTTGCCCTCGGTTCGGGATTAGCTGGAGTTGCCGGTTGTGCGATTAGTTTTTTGGGTTCCGTCGGTCCAAACGTGGGACAAAATTATATCGTTGATACCTTCATGGTAGTGGTGGTGGGGGGAGTGGGTAATCTCCTGGGAACTATTATCGCAGCCATGGCCATCGGTGTGGCTAATTATTTAATTGGTTCGGGAACTTTTGCCCTGATCTTTGGTTCCGTAGAAGCACTAAAACCCCTAACGGATTTCTTCACCTTTTTCTCCACCACTAGCATGGCAAAAGTGATGATTTTTGCTTTAATTATTGCTTTCTTGCAATTCAAACCTGCGGGAATTTTTCCTCCTAAAGGACGTACTGCCGAGTTATAGATTATGATTACCGAAACCATCACTAGAAACGAATCCCGACAACGGGAAAAGAAAAAGTTAATCACGGAAATCGCTGTTATTGTTGGTTTAGTGGTCATCTTTGCGGTGTTACTGCCCTTAGCTTTGTCGGCTTTCCGTTTGCGTTTATTGGGGCGATTTCTTTCCCTGGCTATTGTCGCTTTGGGGATAGATTTAATCTGGGGTTATACGGGTTTATTAAGTCTTGGTCATGGCATCTTTTTTGCCCTCGGTGGTTACGCTTTGGCCATGTACCTAAATCTTCAGTTACCACCGGGACAACTGCCCGAATTTTTTACCCTCTACGGGGTGACAGAATTACCTTTTGTTTGGCAACCTTTTTATTCCCTACCTTTGACAATTATAGCCCTAATTATCGTACCGGCGATCATGGCGGGATTATTAGGTTATTTAATCTTCCGCAATCGCATTAAAGGGGTTTATTTCTCGATTTTGACCCAAGCGGCTTTACTGGTATTTTTTAACTTTTTTAACGGCCAACAAAAGTTAATTAACGGCACTAATGGCTTAAAAACCGATACCCAAACAATTTTCGGGTTGCTGGTGGGTTCCGATGCCGTTCAAGTGGCCTTTTATTTACTCACAATTGTCTGTTTACTGGCTATTTATCTCCTCTGTCGTTGGTTAACTACCGGCAGATTTGGGCGCTTGTTAGTCGCCATTCGCGATGATGAGGTGCGTGTCCGTTTTTCCGGTTATGATCCTACTTGGTTTAAGGTGTTAGTTTTTGCCATTTCTGGGGCGATTGCTGGTGTTGCCGGCGCTCTTTATACGGTGCAAACGGGAATTATCACCCCTAACTCTATGGATGTGGCTTTTTCCATTGAAATGGTGATTTGGGTGGCTGTGGGGGGACGTGCTACCCTTGTGGGGGCAGTTATCGGTACTTTATTAGTACGCATGGCCCAAACTTTTTTAAGCGAACAATTTCCGGAAGTCTGGGTATTTTTCCAAGGGGCCCTATTCCTAATTGTGGTGACAGTGCTTCCCGATGGTCTTCTCGGTGGAATTAAACGTTTGCTGACTCATTTTGGTTTCCGCAAAACTTTAATCACCTATCCTAGTATTGAGGAAGCTCCGGAAGTGCAACTGGAAAAAGAAGAATTAGAGCATAAGTGACCTTATTCTGTTAGTATTCTCCGAGTCAGGAGTCGGTCATCAGGAGTCAGGAGATTATTTTTATTTATTCTTCCCACACCCCACACCCTGCTTCCCACTCCCCAATTCATAATTCATAATTCATAATTACCAATTCCCTCTTAGAAATTATGACTGGAAAAATCTTAGAAATCGAGAATCTTACCGTTAGTTTTGGGGGTTTTAAAGCTCTCAATAATCTTAATTTCAGTATGGATACGGGAGAATTGCGGGTGATTATCGGTCCCAATGGTGCGGGAAAAACCACTTTTTTAGATGTGATTACGGGGAAAGTGCAACCCACCATCGGACGGGTATTATTTAAAGGTCGAGATCTCCGCAAAATTCCCGAATTTGCGATCGCTCGTTTAGGTATTGGTCGCAAATTCCAAACTCCTAGGGTATATTTAAATCTAACTGTCCGAGAAAATCTCGATTTAGTTAGTAATCGCAATAAAAATGTTTTCTCGACTCTTTTCGGTCGTCCTCCCCTAGAAGATAGCAGACAAGTTATTGGTTTATTGGAAATTATCGGGTTAACTGCTAAAGCTGATTTATCCGCTTCTTTACTTTCCCACGGGGAAAAACAACGCTTAGAAATAGGACAATTAGTAGCCCAGTCACCAGATTTACTGCTAGTAGATGAACCCGTGGCAGGATTAACCGATGAAGAAACGGAAAACGTGGGTAATTTGTTATTAAATTTAGCGGAAAGTCATTCGATTATTGTCATTGAACATGATATGGAATTTGTCCGTCAAATTGCCCGCAAAGTCACGGTTTTACACCAAGGAACTGTTCTCTGTGAGGGGAATATGGAGCAAATTCAAAATGATCCGAAAGTTATTGAAGTTTATCTAGGTTCCTCGGAAGAATAAAAAGTCAAAGGATTAAAATTAGTTAAAAAGGGTTGACAATGTTACACATATCTGAACTCAATGTTTACTACGGAGAAAGTCATATTTTAAGAGATGTTGACCTTAACATTAATGCGGGAGAAATGGTCTGTTTAATCGGACGTAATGGCGTGGGTAAAACTACCCTATTAAAAACCTTGATGGGTATCTTAAAACCGCGAGCGGGAACAATTAATTATGAGCAAGAAAACCTGATTAATAAAACCTCAGATCAAAGAGCCAGATTAGGACTGGGTTATGTGCCGCAGGGTAGGGATATTATTCCCCGTTTAACGGTAAAAGAGAATTTAACTCTCGGTTTGGAAGCTTTACCCACAAAAAGAAAAAATGCCACAATTCCCGAAGAAATCTTTGATTTATTTCCCGTTTTAAAAACCATGTTATCGCGGATGGGAGGAGATTTAAGCGGTGGACAACAACAGCAATTAGCCATCGCTCGCGCCTTAGTGGGGGAACCAAAATTATTAATTTTAGATGAACCCACGGAAGGAATTCAACCGTCAATTATTCTCGAAATTGAAGCGGCGGTGCGGCGTATTGTTGCCAGCAAAGGAATTGCCGTTTTATTAGTAGAACAACACCTGCATTTTGTCCGCCAAGCTGATCGATATTACGCCATGCAGAAAGGGGGAATTGTTGCTTCCGGTTTCACAAGCGGATTAAGTCAAGAAGTCATTCAGCGATTTTTGTCGGTTTAAACTTAACTTTTTCCTTGATAAGTAGGTAGGCGTTAAAAATTATCAGACACCCCCCTTATCAAGGGGGGATTAAGGGGGGATCGACACCCCCCTTATCAAGGGGGGATTAAGGGGGAATCGGCACCCCCCTTATCAAGGGGGGATTAAGGGGGGATCGGCACCCCCCTTATCAAGGGATATCCCCCCGCCTATCGGCACCCCCCTTATCAAGGGGGGCAGGGGGGATCAAAGACAAAATCTATCTTCAATTTAATTATAACCACTTACTTATATGACTCAAATAGTCGTAATTGGTGGCGGGGCAGCGGGATTTTTTGGCGCAATTAAAGCGGCAGAATCTAACCCAAAAGCTGGCGTTACTATCCTAGAAGCGGGCAAAGAACCTTTGGCGAAAGTGCGGATTTCGGGAGGGGGACGCTGTAATGTCACCCATCATTGTTTTGACGTTTCCCAATTGGTTAATTATTATCCTCGCGGTGGCAAAGCACTACGGGGAGCTTTTAGTCGGTTTCAACCCCAAGATACTATTAAATGGTTTGAATTGCGAGGGGTAAAACTCAAAACAGAAGCGGATGGACGAATGTTTCCCAGCACCGATAATTCTGAAACTATTGTTAATTGTCTGCGGGAAAGTGCGACTTTTGCTGGGGTTGATTTAAGGCTAAATTCCCCAGTTAAATCGGTTAAAAAACAGGAAGAAAGTTTTTTAATTGAATTAAAAAAAGATGAGCAAATTAGGGCAGATAAGCTTTTAATTGCTACGGGAAGTAGTCCTTTTGGTTATCGCACCGCTCAAGATTTAGGTCATTCTCTAGTCTCTCCTGTCCCTTCTTTATTTACCTTTCAAATTACCGATCCTCGCCTGAAAGATTTGTTAGGGGTTACTGTGGATAAAGTGCGAGTTCGTCTTGGGGGAAGTAAATCAGAACAAATCGGACCTTTGTTAATTACCCATTGGGGAGTTAGTGGACCGGCTATTTTAAAACTTTCTGCTTGGGGAGCGCGGTTACTTCACGAGCATCATTACCGAATGCCTTTAATCATTAATTGGTTGGGGGATTATCCTCCTGAAAAATTGCGAGAAATTATCTTACAAACTAAAAGTGAATATCCCAAAAGAAAACTTTTTAATTATTGTCCCTTTGAGCAGTTACCTAAGCGTCTTTGGCAGAGTTTATTAAGTTACTTGACTGTTAACTCGGAAACTCCCTGGGCCGAATTATCTAAAAATACTCTCAATCGATTGATGATTGAATTACAGCAGGGGGAATATCAAATCAAAGGAAAAGGGGTGTTTAAGGAGGAATTTGTCACCTCTGGGGGAGTGAATCTTCAGGAAGTGGATTTTAAAACTATGGAAAGTAAAATCTGTCCGGGGTTATATTTTGCCGGGGAGGTACTAGATATCGATGCAGTCACGGGGGGATTTAATTTTCAAAGCGCTTGGACCACTGGTTATCTCGCCGGACAAGCCATGGGTAATAGAAGGGTGTAGGAAGCACCGGATAGGGGAGCGCCGGAGAGGAGAGAATAAATAAAAATAATCTCCTGCCTCCTGCCTCCTGCCTTCGTTGATGCTGTTATTCCCAAATTGGACCGGCTGCAATTATTTCTTGGGAGGCAGTGGTAAATTGACGGAAATTTTCCACGAAACGATGGGCCAATTCTCGCGCCTGTAGGTCGTAGGATTCGCCATCTTGCCATGCTTGTCGCGGGTCGAGGATTTTTTTGGGAACTCCCGGGACAATTTCGGGGACGAGAACTTGAAAGATGGGATGAGGATGGAAAACGACTTCCTCTAAATCGCCATTTAAAGCGGCGGAAACCATAGCGCGGGTGTGTTTGATCGAAATGCGATCGCCGACTCCGTAGGGACCGCCGGACCAACCAGTATTAATCAGATAAACGGAGGTTTCGGGGTGTTGTTCTAAACGTTCCCCTAACATTTGGGCATAGACAAGGGGTGAGAGAGGGAAGAAACATTGACCGAAACAACTGGAAAAAGTCACCTGTGGGGCGGTGATTCCCCGTTCCGTTCCCGCTAATTTGCTAGTATAACCGGAGAGGAAATGATACATCGCCTGGTTCGTGGTTAATTTGGCGATTGGTGGCAGTACCCCAAAAGCATCGGCAGTTAAGAAGATAATAGTTTTCGGGTGGGTTCCCATGCCAGATACGGCACAATTAGGGATATAACGCAGGGGATAGGCGGCGCGGGTGTTTTCGGTCAAACGTCCATCATCGTAGTCGGGAAGGCGATTATCGGGGGAAAGGATCACGTTTTCGAGAATAGTGCCAAATTGAATCGCCGCCCAGATTTGGGGTTCGTATTCGGCACTTAAACGGATGGTTTTAGCGTAACAACCGCCTTCAAAGTTAAAAATGCCGTCTTCTGACCAACCGTGTTCATCATCACCGATGAGGCTGCGTTTAGGATCGGCGGAAAGGGTGGTTTTACCCGTACCGGAGAGACCGAAAAAGAGGGCCGTATGACCGTGTTTATCAATGTTAGCGGCACCGTGCATCGGTAAAACCCCTTGTTTGGTCATCAGGTAGTTCATCATCGAGAAGACGGATTTTTTGATTTCGCCAGCGTAGCGAGTGCCACCGATGAGAACGATTTTTTTGGCCAGGTTGAGGACGATAAAGGCTTCGCTGTTCAGGTCGTCATCTTCGGGATCTCCCTGTAACCCCGGCAGGGCAATCACGGTAAAATCAGTTTGATGGGCAGCTAGTTCGACCGCACTGGGCCGGAGGAATAACTGATGGGCAAAGAGGTTATGATAGGCGATTTCGGTGACGACGCGCACGCCAAAGCGACAATTAGGATCGGACCCGACGTAACCATCGAAGATATATAGGTCTTTTCCCTGCACATAGGCGAGGACTTTTCGGTATAACTGCTGGAATTTTTCCTCGCTAATCGGGGCGTTATGCTGATTCCAGTCGATTTCCTTTTCGCTATTGGCTTCTTTGACAATGAATTTATCTTTGGGGGAACGACCGGTATATTTACCCGTTTCCACCACTAAAGCCCCATTATCGGCTAAAACGCCCTCATGATGTTCGATCGCCTGTTCGACTAATTGCGGTACGGAAAGATTGCGATAAACGCGACCGAGATTTTTCATGCCTAGGTTTTCGAGGCCGTAGGTGGGATGAATTTGATTTTCTAATTCGTAGTAGAAATTGACGTTCTCCACGCGATCGGGCAGGGGACAAGAGATACTATCATTGGTCAGCGTGTGTAGAGTCGGCATAACCCCAATTCTCCTGATAATTTAGTTGTCGGTTTAGAGCTAAGTTCCAGGTCTCTGATTAGTGCAGTTATAGAAACTAGAAAAACTCCGTTCTCTGTCCTTTTCACTCCCAGACACCTAAGGAGCTATATTGATTAGTTTATTTGACGATATTTGCCTGATTAATCTGGTCTTTTGCTGTCGGTAAAGCCAATTTTAGAGCGGTAATTCAGGCTTATTTGCGTATTTACCCGTCATCTCCCAGTCAGGGTTTTTACCTTTTCCCTCTTGCCGATCTAACTGCTTTTTCTAGATATTTTTAGTCTATCTGTACAATAGGATACGGACGATGTTTTTTTTACAAAAGTTAACAGCTAAACAAAATTGGTCCGCTAATCTAGCAGTTATCTTAATGGTGGGGTAGGAAGTCTCTGGTTTTGGGCAACGTCGGAACGCCGGAACAATAGCTGGTCGTCTAGAGATGATGCCAAAGATCATAAACGTGGTCAAATTGATTTCACCGCTAATAAAAAAAGTCGATTGACACAGGAACCAGTTAGCGGCCAAAATTGACCCTATTAGCCGTTGGCAAGCCTTAGAATTGATTGTGTAACAGGTTAATTAAGTCTAGCTCGATCTCGAAAAAAACAACTAATAATGATCATCGCAGGAGAAAGAAGCGGAGTCGGTAAAACTACGATTACTCTGGCAATCTTGGCCTATTTAATCAGTCGTGGCGATCGAGTGCAATCTTTTAAAGTCGGGCCCGATTATATCGATCCCATGTTCCATACTCATTTTACCGGTCGCCCCTGTCGCAATCTCGATCCGGTTTTAACTTCTGAAGACTATGTAAAAACCTGTTTTGCCCAACATTGTCAAAATGTCGATTATGCTCTGATCGAAGGGGTAATGGGGCTATTTGATGGTATTCAATTAAGCGAGACTCAATTTCCCGATTATGCCAGTACCGCCCATATTGCCCGTATTTTAGGGCTTCCTCTGCTGTTAGTTATCGATTGTAGTCGTTTATCTACCTCTGTCGCCGCTATTGTCCGCGGTTATCAATCTTTAGACAAAAATCTCCATCTAGCCGGAGTTATCCTCAATCGGGTTGGTAGCGATCGCCACCTGCAATTACTGCAAACCGCCCTAGAATCCATCAATATGCCGATTGTTGGGGTTTTGCGTCGTCAAGATTCCCTGACAATTCCTGATCGCCATCTAGGATTAGTTCCCAGGGATGAACTAGGAGAAATCAGGCAACTGCAAGATCAACTGGCTTCTATTGCCCAAAACTGCTTTAATTGGGACATTCTCTTGCCTTTACTGACTATTTCTCCCCAAGAGAACCCGAAAAATCCCCCAGAATCAAATAAGCTTTTTCCCCCTATCCGTATCGGTATTGCCAGAGATAAGGCTTTTAACTTTTATTATCCCGATAATCTCGATATTTTAGCCAATTTAGGCGCGGAATTAATCTTTTGGAGTCCCTTGCAAGGGGCAAATTTGCCCGAAAACCTACAAGGATTGTACTTTGGTGGCGGTTTTCCCGAAATCTTTGCCCCAGAATTAGCCGCTAACACCCCTATCTTAACTCAGGTGAGAAAAGCGATCGCCTCTGGAATGCCTACCTACGCCGAATGTGGGGGATTAATGTATTTATGTGACAAAATAGTTGATTTTGAGCAAAAAAATCATTCTATGTTGCAAATAATCCCCCAATCTGCTATAATGTCGCCGAAGTTAACCCTAGGTTATCGGCAAGCCATCGCCAAACAGGAGACGATCCTGCTCAAAGCAGGTCAACCAGTGCGCGGCCATGAATTCCATCGCTCCCAATTAAGCGGGGTGAGCGACGCACCGATTTATCAACTGCAAGCATTCCCCAAAAGTGACATCAATGCCGAAGGGTGGCAAGGTAAGAATCTGCACGCTTCCTATCTCCACCTACATTTTGGGGCTAATCTCAGCCTGCCGAAAAAATTTTTAGCTGCCGGCCTTGATTTTTTCCGCACAGCTGCGTTAAGCTAGTTGCAGATAAATTCAATAATTAATCCGTTAAGGGATACAGGAGGTGATGTCGATGGTAGAAAGTAGTAAAAGCATGGGTCTCTTAATCGACAATAGCCGGCTGTGCGCCGGGGCTGTTCTCTAGATCCCCACGTCTAAACAAGATTTAGACTAGCTGGAGTTCCTTCCGGCAGTCTGGTGTCGATTCCGATGACCCGCTACACCGCCCTTACCGAGCAATTGGTAAGGGCGGATAGTTTTTGAGGGTTTGCCGTCATCTGGGAACCCCAGAACCAGAAGTAATACCAATTTTGTCCTAAGTGAGCCTTTCTTGACTTTAACTCTACGGGCGTAAACTAACCCAGCGCCGCTTCTGGTTTGGGGACACCGTTTTAACGCCATTGACCGAGATAATATCATTGGCCAAATTCTCCGCCATCATGGGAATTAATCGGTTTATATTATTCTTATAAGCTTTTATCCAGAATTGAGAGAGTTTCTCTCTCGCCTCCTCATTGACGTAGATAGTTTTATCTGGCATAATCAATACCATTGCCACGTGACCGGAGTTTTCTGTGATGGCAAAGACAAACTGATCACGGTCGGACTTGAGACCTTCGTACCAGTAGTCTATGTGTTCTTCTAATTCGTATTCATAGAGAGCGCGTTCCATCTTGCCATCTTGTAGCAAGGCTTTACGCAGTGTATTGGCTATCTTTCTTTGTTTCATGGTCTTGTCCCTGTTTTTGTCGGCGTTAAGTTTTGCTGATTAGACATCACTCCATATTAGGAGCACTACTATAGAAATCATCAATTAACCTGACAACAACCCAGTCCAGTCGTCGTTATCAAAATCACAGAACCTTGCCCGACTCGTCTAGATGAGCCTGTTATTTGAGATTAAGTTTTCTCTCCGTAAGGATTCTAACCTACTTTAGTTTTTGTTTAAGTGCCGTCAGGAGCGACAGGGTGGCCACTTTGTTAACTGGTCAAGGGAAAAAAAATGAGATCGCATCTTTCCCTAAGTAATTAAATTGTGTATAATGGCAAAAGAATAGAAAGGCTATATGCGTCGTCAAACTGTGTAGTCAACCTATAAGGTGTGAGGAAAAAACCATCATGTTAAGAATGTTCTGGAAATCATTGCTGGTTAGCCCAGCGATTTTGGGAGCTACTCTGGTAGCTTCTGCCAATGCTAGTAGCTTCGATCCCGCCAAATCTACCAGTGTTTCTACCGAATTTAACAATCTAGAAATCGCTCAAGTTCAGGACAACGCTGCAGGAACTGGCGAATTACTCAATCAGATCGAACAGTACGGTAACGAAGGTCAAGTTGCACCCGTACAGGGCAACACCATCGATCAAGTCACCAGCGTTAACCAACTGCGCGATGTTTCCCCCACCGCTTGGGCCTATGAAGCCCTAAGAAGCCTTGTGGAGCGCTATGGTTGTATTGTTGGTTATCCCGATCGCACCTTCCGCGGCGACCGAGCTTTAACCCGTTGGGAGTTTGCCGCTGGTTTAAACGCTTGCTTAAACGTGATGGAACGTTTAATTCAAGATGGTGTCAACGTCCTCAAGGAAGACTTAGATGCCCTCAAGCGCTTGATGGATGAGTTCCAGGCCGAATTAGCGGCGTTGGGAGCTAGAGTTGATAACTTAGAAAGCCGGGTGTCTTTCCTCGAAAATAACCAATTCTCCACCACCACCAAATTAGCTGGGGAAGTTATCTTCGCTGTCACCGATACGGTCGGTGCTGGTAGCCCCGCCTCCCAGGCCGCCATGCAATACCGCGCTCGTTTGCTGTTAAACACGAGCTTCACCGGTCAGGACGTACTGAAAACTCGTTTAGCGGCGGGTAGTGCCACTCCCTTCGGATTTGATTACAAATCGACCACCACACTACAAAATGGTGATCCCGCTTCCGTCAGATTCGATAATCTGCAAAGCCCTTCCCTATTCCAAACTTGGACCGCGGCCGGTAACGGTAGCAATGTGGTTCTCGACTGGTTGGCCTACTATACCCCGATTGACTTAGGTTATTTTGGTCGCTTCAACACCTACGTCGCCGCTTGGGGCGGTATTTGGAATGACTTCGTTCCCACCACTAACCCCTTCTTTGAAGACTTCGACGGTGGTAATGGTGCGCTTTCGACCTTCGCTTCCGAAAACCCCATCTACCGTATCGGTGGTGGTTCTGGGGCCGGTGTTAGCCTACAGTTAGGCTTCCTCCAAAGCATTGTCGGTCCGACCTCCCTATCTTTAGGTTACTTAGCCGGTGGTGGTGGCTCTAGTTCTGCGGCCAATCCTAACCCGGGTAATGGTCTCTTTAACGGAGATTACGCCGCTTTAGCACAGATTAACGCTAACCTCTTTAACTTCCTCAACGTTGGCTTCACCTACGTTAACGCTTACCAAGGTGCCGATACCGCCATCTTCGGTAACGGTGGTTCCTTCGGTGTAACGGGGACTTCCGCCGCTAACCTTTCCCAAACTCAGTTAAATACCCTGCTCAACGTCAACGGCAACGATCCTGATAGCGTCACCCTACAGGATGAAGTCGGTTTCTTCAACTTCGGAGCCAAAGTATCCAACAGCTACGGTTTAACCGGTGCAGTGGATATTGGTTTCGCCAGCTTGAGTGCCTTCGGTTCCTACTCCACCGTGCGTTTACTCGGTCTCGGTGACGCGGAAGTGTGGACCTACGGTGCTGGTATTGCCTTCCCCGACTTAGGTAAAGAAGGAAATATCCTAGGTCTATTTGCTGGTGCGCAGCCCTACATCGGTCACTTAAGCTTCCGGGAAATGGGTCTAAAAGTATCTAACATCGTTCCCTACCACGTTGAATTGTTCTACAAGTACCAAGTCACCGACAATATTTCTATCACCCCCGGTGTCATCTGGATTTCTGCACCTGAACAGTTCAAAGGCACTGGTAACGAGTGGATTGGCACCCTCCGCGGAACCTTTACCTTCTAGGATTTCCTAAATTAAACCCGAAACCCCACCCATGGTGGGGTTTTGTTTTAGGGAAATAAACGCTGATATTCTATCTGGATACAAGCATCCATAATCACATTTAAACCCGCCTCGATCGCTTTTTTTTCCGCCACTGGGTGATAAATTCTCAATTGTGTCCAAAGGGTAGCGGCCCCAATAGCAATAGCTGACTCGACAATTTCGGGTAGATAATCAGGATGACGAAAAACGTTAACAATATCCACAGGTTCAGGGATAGCTTCTAGAGAAGGATAGCAGCTTTGACCGTCAATTTGCTTGACCATAGGATTGACCGGATAGACTCGATAACCCACCGCTTGCAGGAATTTGGCCACCTGATAGCTGGCGCGGCTCGATTTCTCGGAATGCCCGACCACTGCGATAATTTTACTATTGCTGAAGATGGTTTTGAGCGCACCATCGTCCCCTTTAATATTCGGCATTGTCCCACCTATCTTAGAACCGAGTTTCGTTTCCCATAAAGATGAAGTTTAACCTAATTTGGTATCGACTTTTGACTCCAGCTTTAGCCACTCTCAAGAACTGGCAGCAATGTTTAACTTTTCTACAGGAAAAACAGTTATTACAAATCGAAATCAATCCCTCGGTATCTGTAGGAAAATTTACCCGATGGTCGCCCCTAAATCCTCTGACTTTAGTTACCACAAAACCTGATGAATTATCTTAGTATTATCATTCCGACCCTGAACGAGGAGTTAAGAATTGCCGCAACATTAAAACAGATAGGAGCGGGAGTAGAAATTATTGTTGTCGATGGGGGAAGTACCGATAAAACTAGAGAAATAGCCGAACAATTGGGGGCGAAAGTAATTATTTCCCCCAGTAAAGGTCGTGCATTTCAGATGAATTTAGGAGCAAAAATAGCGAAAGAAGATATTTTGTTATTTCTACATGGAGATACTTTACTTTCCCAAAATTATCAAGAACAAATTATCAATACTTTATCCCAATCTGGGATAGTAGCGGGGGCCTTTGAATTAAAAATTGATGGAGAGGAAAAAACTCTGCGTTTAGTGGAAAAATTAGTTAATTGGCGTTCTCGCTGGCTTTCCCTTCCCTACGGAGATCAAGGAATATTTTTAAAAGCCTCAATCTTTGCCGATTTGGGTGGTTTTCCTGAGTTGCCAATTATGGAAGATTTTGAATTAATACAAAGATTGAAAAAAAGGGGTAAAATAGCCATAGTTGCTGCTCCGGTGATTACCTCAGCAAGACGTTGGCAAAAATTAGGAGTTGGCAAAACTACCTTAGTTAATCAATTAATAATTATTGGTTATTATCTAAAAATTCCGCCGCGCTTGTTGAAAAGTTTTTATCGTTTATGGTAATAAAGGCTTGCTGAAAAAGTATTTGAGGTCATTGTGTAATGTGGGGGCGCAATGTGGTCAGTGAGTTTATCGAACTGCTGACACCGAAAATGTAATATAGGGATGCAGCCGATTGCGTTTAGGAGTCCGTCGATAAAAACTTTTCTTTCCCGAAGTACCGATCGATAGGATAATTGATAATCAGAACATCTGCTCTGAGAATATGTCTCTTGATCGCCGTCAATTTCTTTATCTTTTAGGTGCTACCCTTGGCACAGCCACTCTTGCTGGTTTTAACTCTGCCGCTTTTGCCGCTACCAGTCCTTATAGTCTTATTGCCCTCCCCTATAGCTATGATGCCCTAGAACCTTATATTGATAAGGAAACGATGCAATTTCATCACGATAAACACCATGCAGCCTACGTTAATAATCTCAATCTGGCAGTGGCAAAATATCCAGAATTGCAGAAAAAAACAGTAGTAGAATTAATTAAAAATCTTGACTCTTTACCCGCCGATATTCGCACCACTATCCGCAATAATGGCGGCGGCGATCTTAATCATACGATGTTTTGGCAGATTATGTCCCCCGATGGCGGTGGCGAAGCAAAAGGAGAAATAGGGGCGGCAATAATCGCTAAATTTGGCAGTTTCGAGGAATTTAAAAATGCTTTCAACCAAGCAGGTACTAAACTTTTTGGTAGTGGTTGGACATGGTTGGTTTTAAATAAGTCAGGACAACTAGAAATTACCAGCACTGCTAACCAAGATAGCCCCCTAATGAAGGGATTACAGCCAATTATGGGCAATGATGTCTGGGAACACGCCTATTACTTAAAATATCGTAATCAACGGGCTGAGTATTTAAAACAGTGGTGGAATGTGGTTAACTGGGAGGAGGTAAATCGCCGCTATCTTCAGGCCAAAGCTTAACGATGACAACTTTTACGGTAACAGTTCCCGCTACCACTGCTAATATTGGGCCCGGCTTCGATTGTCTCGGAGCGGCCTTAACTTTATATAATCAGTTTACTTTTACCCTGCTGCCGGCAACGACAGCTAACCCTGTCAGCATTATTGTCAAGGGAACTGAATCGGCTAAAGTTAGCCAAGGGGCTGATAATTTAATCTACACTTCTTTTTTGCAAGTTTATCAAAAAATAGGACAGAATCCGCCCCCTATCGCCATCGAGATCGGTTTAGGGGTTCCTCTGGCTAGAGGTTTAGGTAGTTCTGCCACTGCTATTATCGGCGGGTTAGTGGCTGCTAATCAATGCGCCGGAAATCCTTTATCTATGAGGGAAATCGAAGCATTAGCGATCGCATTGGAGGGCCATCCAGATAATGTGGTGCCGGCTTTGCGGGGCAACTGTCAGCTATCAGCAGGTGATAGCACAAATTGGGCTATTTGTCAAGTATTTTGGCAAAAAAATCTCATTCCCGTCTTGGCGATTCCCGATTTTGAACTGGCTACGGAAAAAGCTAGGGCGGTTTTACCGGAAAAAATTAGCCGTCAGGAGGCAATTTTCAATATTTCCCGCTTGGGTTTATTATTGCGGGGATTGGAGACGGGTAACGGCGATTGGCTGAGAATTGCCCTAGAGGATAAACTGCATCAACCCTATCGGCAATCTTTGATCCCGGGTTACGAAAAGGTGAAAAAAGCCGCCATTAACGCGGGTGCTTACGGGATGGTAATTAGTGGCGCAGGTCCGAGCCTATTGGCTTTAACTAACCCCGACAATGCCCAAAAAACAGCCACAGAGATGACGAATGCTTGGGAGGAAGTGGGGATTAACTCTGAGGTGAAAATTTTGGCTTTAGATACCCTAGGGGCGCGGGTAAACTGTTATGAATTATAAATTATGAATTATGAATTATGAAGTGGGGGAATTATGAATTATGAATTATGAATTGGGGAGGTGGGGAAGTGGGGAGCTTTTCAGTGTTGCCAAAGGCACGGCGTAGCCGTCCAGTAAACAGTGAACTGATAACTGATAACTGATAACTGATAACTGACTCCGGACTGCCAAAAGCGTTAGGATAAAAATAAATATAAATAATTATTAAGAAAATGACGCAAATTACCGTTATTGGTGCAGGGATTGGCGGACTAACGGCGGCGGCATTATTGGCGCGTCGAGGTTATCAAGTCACAGTATATGATCAGGCGCTTGTCCCCGGAGGTTGTGCCTCGACTTTTTCCCGTCGGGGTTTTACTTTTGACGTGGGGGCAACTCAAGTGGCAGGATTAGAAGTAGGGGGCATTCATCAGCGCATTTTTGCCGAATTAGGGATAGATTTACCCGATTCTGTCCCCTGCGATCCCGCTTGTGCCGTTTTTCTGCCGGGGGAAACCACTGCGATTAATGTCTGGCGCGATCGGCAAAAGTGGCAAGAGGAAAGACAAAAACAATTTCCGGGCAGCGAACCTTTTTGGCAATTATTACAAAAACTTTTTCAAGCAAGTTGGCGTTTTCAAAGTCGCGATCCAGTTTTACCCCCGCGCAACTGGTGGGATTTAGGGCAATTAATCGCCGCTTTGCGTTTAGATACTGCCATTACCTTCCCCTTTACTTTGATGACTGTGGGAGATGCTCTGCGATTATACGGCTTAGAGAGGGATAAACGCCTAAAAACCTTTCTTGATCTCCAGTTAAAGCTTTATTCCCAAGTTACTGCCGATGAAACCGCTTTACTTTATGCCGCCACCGCTTTAGCAGTTTCTCAGTCTCCCCAAGGTTTATCCCACCTTCAGGGTAGTATGCAAGTATTAAGCGATCGCCTAGTAGCAGCTTTGGAAAAATACGGCGGTAAATTGCAAATGCGCCACACAGTGGAAAAAATACTGACAGAAAAAGGAAAAGCCACGGGAATTATCGTCAGAAATCAAAAAAATGGTCAAATACATCCAGAAATGGCCGATGAGATTGTCGCTAATATCCCGATCCAAAATTTACCACAATTAATCGATCGCGAAGCCATTCCCAGTCTTTATCACCGGAGAATCGAAAAACTTCCCCCCGCGTCCGGTGCTTTTGTGGTTTACTTAGGAGTTGATCGCGCTGCTATTCCCCCCGATTGTCCCCCCCATTTGCAATTCCTCTACGATGACGATGGCATAATCGGCGAAAATAACTCTTTGTTTGTTTCCGTGAGTAAAGAAGGGGATGGCCGCGCTCCAGTGGGAAAAGCGACGATTATTGCTTCTTCCTTCACCGATACCAGTCTTTGGTGGCGAAAAGGAGAAGATAATTATCAGCAATTAAAAGCAGCATACAGCCAAGAGGCGATCGAGCGTCTCGGTAATTATTTCCATCTTAATCCTGATCACATCGTTCACATCGAATCAGCTACTCCTCGCACTTTTGAACGGTTTACGGGGCGAAATCAGGGCATTGTCGGCGGTATTGGTCAAAGACTGTCCACTTTTGGCCCTTTTGGCGTAGCGACGCGCACTCCGATCCCCCATCTTTGGTTAGTAGGAGATTCCACCCATCCGGGAGAAGGCACTGCCGGAGTCAGCTATTCGGCACTAACGGTAGTTAGACAGATTGAGAATCAATTAAGTAGTCGTGCAAAATAAATTTCCTAGTGAAGATAGGCAATAGGCAATAGGCAATAGGCAAAAGCTTTATCGAAATGTGTAATTAATTTTGCTTAGGTACTTAGCTTCTAGTTAGCCGTAATTATGAATTATGAATTGGGAAGAATAAATAAAAGCAATCTTCTGAATACTGAATACTGATAACTGTTAACTTACCCACTGATAACTGATAACCGATAACTGTTATAAAGCGCCGGCTGCCGTGCGATCGAGTATTCCCGCTCCTAGATGAGAGGTAATATTAATTGCTTGCAGGACCGGTTGAGAGTCAACTCCTTTGGGATAATCGATAACACTAACCGCGCCATTTCCCTGTTTAATATTCCAGAAATTGGCGGGTTTTAAACCCAATAAATAACAAAGAATCACCTTATTAATGGCATCGTGAGCTACTACCATAATTGTCTTAGGTTGATCACTATTACTATAGGTTTTAACGATTTGCTGCCAACAAGCGATCGCTCGATCCCAAACTTCCTGTAAATTCTCCCCTTCCGGCATTTGCACGGTTTCCGGGGCATTTTTCCAGTCTTCTAACATCCCGGGGAAACTCGCTTCAATTTCCTCCTCTAATTTACCTTCCCAAAGTCCGTGACAGATTTCTGTCAGATCCACTTGGGTATCTAAGGTGACATTGGGGTGATATTGCAGGATAATTTGGGCAGTTTCCTTGGGACGGGACAAAGGACTGGTGACAGCGTGATCGATCGCCGTTTCTCGCAGAAATTCGGCGGCTTTCTCAGCTTGAGCTTTGCCATTATCATTGAGAGGAATATCGCGCACACCTTGAAAACGTTTATCCCGATTCCATTGGGTTTCTCCGTGACGCACCAGCAGCAGCCTCGATCCTTGGAAAGGAGGACGTGGTGGGGGTAAAGCTATCCCTAGGTGTGCCGTTTGATTGAGGGATTCCACCTGAACAGGATCACCAAAATTACGCGTAAAATTGAGAACATTAACACAACAGTTAGATTGTTGCAGGGAATGGTATAAGGAAACCGGAATACCGATGGCACTGAGGATTAAACAGCGATTAATGCCGTTATGGGCAACAATGAGGATAGTTTGGCCCTCGTGTTGGGGAATAATTTCTCGCCAAAAATCCTGGGCCTGTTGATAGAGAGAGAGAACGGGATAATGTTCTTGACCATCGGGCAGTATCATCTTAAATTCGTGAGGTTTTTGCTGCCAATCCCGATATTCTTGGGGGTATTGAGCTTTTACCTCCTCTTTGACCATATTTTCCCAGATAGGCAGATCGATTTCTAGTAACTGCGGAGTGGGTTGAATGACGGGAGAGTTATTTAAACGAGACTGAATCACCTCAGCAGTAGATTTGGCTCTTTGGAGAGGACTACAGTAAAAAGCGGCGATATCGATTTGACTGAGGGCATTTCCTACTTTTTCCGCGTCCAGATGGCCTTTTTCCGTCAAAACCGAGCCATCACTGCGACCTTGTATTTTCTGTTCTGCATTATAACTGCTTTGTCCATGACGAACAATAATCACACGGGTAGCCAAGCGGTTCAGTCTCCTTAACTAAAAGTCTCAATATCAGATTACAGGCGATCGGGATCGGAGTACAAATCAGTGATCAGTGATCAGTAATCAGTAATCAGTGATCAGTAATCAGTGGAGACTGTTAAGTAAACAGTGGGTAGCATCGATCATTTGTACTAAAATTCCCGTATGCAGTTTCAAGGCAGCACAGCATATCAAAACTTCCTGACATGAAAATCTCTTGGGGATCAAGGGTTTGGCGGTTTTATCAAGAAATCATGACAAAGTACTTGGTCAAAATCGGAATCTTACTGTTTAATAGGTATTTATAACAAGCGATCCCCTTGATCCCCATCGAGTGGATCTCTCGTTCACACAGCAATCGATGAGTAGTTAGAAGGATTACCCAAATAACTGCTTTTGCAAATGCTCAAAAACATTTGCCGTCGTAACTAATCGGAGAGTGTCAACTCATGGTCCCAGAATACCCCCCCTTAGATGAGATGACCTTGCGGCAACTACGACGAGTTGCCAGTCAATACAGCATCTCTCGTTACAGTCGGATGCGGAAAACGCAATTAATCGAGGCAATTACCCAAGCTATGGGAGTAAGCGGCAATTTTAAATCTACTATTAAAGAGGAAAAACCAGTGGAAGCAGCAAAATTTGAATTAGGTCAAGCTAACCCGATCGAAGATATCCTAGGTTCAGTGGATGATGGTTTAGGAGATCTGCCCGGTGGCTACGGTGAAAATCGCATTACCCTCCTACCTCGCGATCCTCAGTGGGCCTATGCTTACTGGGATATCCCCAACGAATCGAAAGAAGATCTACGTCGTCAAGGGGGACAACAGTTAGCCCTGCGTCTTTATGATGTCACCGATATCGATCTCAATAGCCAAGGCGCCCACAGTGTCCAAGAATATCTCTGTGATGAATTGGCCCGGGAATGGTATTTACCGATCCCGGTCAGCGATCGAGATTATGTTATCGATATCGGTTATCGTTGTGCTGATGGTCGTTGGTTAGTTTTGGCCCGTTCTCCTTTAGTGCGGATTCCTCCCGTCTATCCTTCCGACTGGATTGAAGATGTTTTTGTCACCGTTAACTGGGAAGAAGAACTGGTGGGCAAAACTGTTTACGAACTCGTTCCCCCCAGCAAACGCTACGGCAGCAGCGCCGGAACCACGGGAACTAGCCCCATCTACGACCAAATTTTCGAGAGTGTCGGCGACATCGAGGCCCTACGGGTGGCCGGTTCCTTGTTTGGTTCCATGCAGCACGTCGCCGGTTCCGTACCGATGTCGGAAGTGATCAGTTCTTATGTATTCCCCTCTGGGGTGGGTATGTGGGCAGTTCCCACGGTATCGGGACTAACCGCTTCCGGTATCGGCATGACTGCATCTGGTATCGGTATGGGTGCTTCGGAAACCCTACAACGTCCGCGCAAATTCTGGTTAGTTGCCGATGCCGAATTAATCGTCTATGGTGCCACCGAACCCGATGCCACCGTAACTATCGGTGGTCGTCCGATTAAACTCAATCCCGATGGCACTTTCCGCTATCAGATGTCCTTCCAAGATGGTTTAATCGATTATCCGATTATGGCCGTGGCCGCCGATGGTGAACAAAATCGTTCTATCCACATGAAATTTACCCGGGAAACCCCCTCTCGCAATACCAACACTAAAGATGAGGCGGTTCTAGAATGGTTGTTCTAGATTGGGTTTTCTAACGTTACCAAAGCCAACCTAATTACTTCCCCCTAACTGAGATTTAGTTAGGGGATTTTTTTTGGGGGTTGCTTGCCGCTATCAACTTCTATTCCCAAATCTGACAGCTTAAATCGCCCGATTTTTGGGAAAGACGCAGATTTTCACCGTAATCGACGGGAACATCGATCACCGTAGGGACATCTTGCCGGAAAGCCTCCTCTAGTGTCGGGATCAAATCCTGAGTAGATTCCACCCGATAGCCTTTTAATCCCATACTTTCGGCAAATTTAACAAAATCGGGATTACCAAACTTAATAAAAGAAGATGTCCCAAAATAGTTTAACTGCTTCCATTCGATTAAACCGTAACCGCCATCATTAAAAATGAGAGTGACGAAGGGAGTTCCCACCCGCAAAGCTGTCTCCAACTCCTGACAATTCATCATAAAACCGCCGTCCCCCGTCACCGCCACAATGCGCTTATTGGGATAAACTAACTTAGCGGCGATCGCACCAGGGATAGCAATACCCATAGCGGCGAAACCGTTAGAAATAATGCAAGTATTGGGACAATCGGAGTGATACTGGCGCGCCATCCACATTTTATGAGCGCCCACGTCACAAATAGCGATATCTTCCGGTCCCATCACCTGACGCAGATCGTAGATCAATTTTTGTGGCTTGATCGGAAAACCCGTATCATTGGCATAGGTTTCGTAATCAGCCCGAATTTCCGTCTTTAATCCCGCGGTGACAGGAGTTGGTTTATTCTGGCGATCGGCCCGTTTGAGGATATCGATGAGAGAATCGGTGATATCACCCACCACTTCCACCACCGGGGCATAACTGCTGTCAATTTCCGCCGGAGTCATGCCGATGTGAATAATCGGTAATTTCCCCTCTGGATTCCATTTTTTCGGCGAATACTCGATTAAATCGTAACCAACAGCAATAATTAAATCACTGCGATCGAAGGCACAACTAATCAAATCCCGTTGCTGTAATCCTACCGCCCAAAGAGCCAGAGGATGGGTATAGGGAATCACCCCCTTACCCATAAAAGTGTTAGCCACAGGGATATTCAAGGCCGTGGCGAATTCCGTTAAAGCCTCACTAGCATTAGCGCGAATTGCCCCATTTCCCGCCAAAATCAAGGGATTTTTGGCTTTAGAAATCACTGCCGCCGCCATATTCAAAGTCCGATAGGAAGCGTAAACTTTTTCCTGACTGTCGAGGGGCAAAGGACTACCATCGGCAGGCATAGCGGCGATATTTTCAGGAAGATCGATATGAACTGCCCCCGGTTTCTCACTTTGGGCGGTTTTAAAGGCTCTCCGTACCACTTCTGGGGTGATACCTGGCCGCACGATCTGTTTATTCCATTTCGTCACTGGGGCGAACATGGCCACCAGATCCAGGTATTGATGGGATTCAATGTGCATCCGATCGGTTCCCACCTGGCCGGTGATGGCCACTAAGGGCGCCCCATCCAAGTTAGCATCGGCTACCCCTGTCATCAGGTTAGTCGCCCCCGGTCCTAAGGTGGAGAGACAAACCCCCGCTTTTCCCGTCAAGCGTCCGTAGACATCGGCCATAAAAGCCGCGCCCTGTTCGTGACGGGTGGTGATAAATTTGATCGAGGAGTTTTTCAGGGCTTCCAAAACATCGAGGTTTTCTTCCCCGGGTAGCCCAAAAATATACTCGACCCCTTCATTCTCTAGACATTTAACTAGAAGTTCGGCTGTGTTTAATTCCCCCATAGTTCCCTCCTGTAGAGCTTACTTCATCAGTAAAGTCTCTAGAGATAGTTCATCCCGGCGGATTGAGGTTGTTGCGCTCAACTCGTCGGGATGATATCAGTAGACTATATGTACCAATGTAGCTGACTAAAATTTTGTTTAAGTCTATCCATATACCATTGTGACTTAGATCTTGACCCTTGGCAGATTATTTATTAGCACAATGGAGGGGAATTTTTTTTAGACCGTTAATTCTTCGGCGGCGTGGGCTAGTTGGGCGGCGACTTTGGCTAAATAGGGACGACTTAACCACCAGATAAAGGGGGACAGCCAACCGCGCAGGGTGACAGAATAGGAAATATAAGTACCACAGAGGGTTGATTCCACTTGGTAGGTCATTTTTTGTTCCATGCCGGGGATAGCGAGAACTCTGAGGCTGAGGAGTTCCCCGGGGCGGACATTTTCCACGAAAACCCGGATAGGAATGGGAGTCAGACGGGTGACAGCTTGATAGATTAACCCCGGTTTAGCGATTAAACCCAAGGGAACATCAGCCTTGGCGATCAAAGGATGCCAAGAGACATCGGCCACATTGATTAATTTTTGCCAGAGGACATCGACGGGGGCGCTACTGACCACCCGATAGGTTTTGTAGAGTGAAAACTTACAGAATAGTCTGCCTTTGGCCGCTACAATCCTTAGGGAAAAATTGAGAATCACCGATTGCCTCCCGCAAAAATAATCCAGGGAATCTTCTATTCTAGAAAATAAATGGCTTTCCGGGAGTGTGAGCTTTTTATAATTTTAACTTAGTGTCAGCAGAAGTCCCTCGCTTAAGTGCGATCGGATAAAGGCTGACTTTGTATATAGACAATTCTCAAAAACTGAGCCACAACAAACAGATCTCGACCACTATTGCTTACGCGATAACCGAGCTTCGGCGGGTCGTGTTACCAGAAAAAGTATGGGTCTTTTAGCAAATTAAATTGTATTCAGTGCAGATAGAGCATCAAGGATGAAGGGAAATCCTGTCAGAGAAGCAACCCTCTGGGGGTGTTAAATTCTTAAACAATTCATCTAATTTGACTTCCAAGCTTTCTTTGACTACTGTTGAGGTTACTGCTGCCATGATTTTTCAATCATATACGACCTCTTCATTCTAGATCATTTGCCTTTTTCTCTATTTAATTTGGTATGTAACCAACAATTCCCGACAGAGAAGTCATCATAATCGGTCAGAAACCGGACCTAGCCGCTTCTACCGATGATGGCGTGGAGGATCGCCTCGGTGGTGTTATCCTTGACATCAGCGATCACTATATCGACGAAAGTAGTCGTCTCAAAAGCTACCTCGACCTTTAGCCCTGGCGGAAAACTTTCCCGTCAGCGAGCGATCGCATTTTTCATCGTCTCTCCAGAGGGTTATCAATAAAAGCGCTCGCTATTTACAGGCCATTACTGCGATTGTGTAGGCGTTATTATTCATCCCGTTAATATTCAAATTAATCTGATAGGGCTGTCTACCCGTGGGTGATTGGAAGGGTAAAGAATAGGTTTCACCCCGTTTCATTTCGACATTTTTCTGGAAGGCACTATTAACCGAATTATCGGGATACTTGAGATTGATCGTTACTCCGTATTTGCCATCGTTTTCGGGAACCATGACCCCTTTAAAAGAGGCAAATTTCACCCCAGAGGGAACGGCGAAATCGGTGTTAAAGTTATTCTTTCCTATGGCATCGATCTGTTTGCGGATATGGGTCTGATTAGTGGCTACTTCCTTGAGGTACTGACAGTTTTTCGGAAGTTCTGTAGCCTGATCTTTAGTAGCGGCAACAACCCCTATCGAGGTCAGTCCGAGGATTAAACCGACACAGAGAAGGCTGAAAGTTTTTGTCAACATGATAGTTTTTCCCGTTAAGGTTTTCTAAAATTGGCTCTTCGGGGACGATTAAAGATAATTAAGCCTTAATTGTCCCGCCTTGACTTTTTCCGTGACCAAAGTTCTCACTAATTCTAATTCTTGGCGCGGTACTTGGTCATTATCGCTCGCAGTGGAGCGAGTTCTCCTGTTTCTTCTGGGGTTAATTTCTGTGCGTCAACCCGTGAGATTTTCAGAGAATTGCTCCTCGTTTACTACTAATATTTAACGTTGGCAGGCTCGGAGAAACTATCAAAATTCTGCAAATCTAACTTTTATTTTGTTAAGAATTATCTCGCAAAGTTGCCGACGGACACTCACCGAACATTTTCTTATAATCTTTGGCAAATTGACCCATGTGCCAGAATCCCCACTGTAGGGCGATCGCACTAACGGTAATTCCTTGACCCGCAGACGCTTTTAGTTGTCGTCGTACCCCGTTAAGACGTTGAATTTTGAGATAAGTCGCCGGTCCCAGGCCAAAACATTCCTGAAAACCGTAACGGAGGGTACGTTCACTGATGTGCAGTTCTTGGCAGAGATCGAGGATCGAGAGGGGGCGATCGAGATTGTCCAGTAAGATCTCCTCTGCTCGCTTAATGTAGGGATGTCGTATTGAAGGGCGCAGCGGCGGATCGTTTTGATGGGAATCGAGTACATCTAGAACCAGAGAGATAAAATCCTCTCGGATCAGCGATTGCATAGCTGGCTCTAGAATTGTCTGGGGTTGTCTCCAGAAAAGCTCAAAAATATATCTTAAATGAGAGCGGAATCGTCTCAGGACAGTCGGCTCTGGTTGAATTGCCAGGGTTGAATCCGTAATTAAAGATGCTACCCCGAGCCGATCGGTTTGTTCGGCCTGGGAAAACAGAGAATCGTTATCGATAGTAACCAGAGCGAGGGGCAAGTTTCCCGATCGAAGCATATCGATCCCCCTGGAACTTTTCTGCAAGAGAGCGGAATTCGACGATAAAGAATACCCGTGCCACTTGAAGACTCGGGGTGTAGACAAGGGTATCCCGACGGTGATTGTCCCGGGAGGAGAATCCCCTTGAGAACGAATTCCTCGATTGTAAATCGGTCGGGCGAATTGTATGCCCCCGACTTGAGCTACGAACAGTTCCCCCTCGAAAGTTCCCGCCTCGATCGGTCGATGAACCATGTCCCAACGAAAAGCTCTCATCCGCGACCCTAGTTCATCGATATCGTGAAAAGTAATCGTCTCGATCAGGGGCTGTAAATTGATATTCATTTTGTCTGATTTGGGATAGCGAAATTATTAAAAATTATTAAGTATTATTAAGAGTTATTCTCTTGTAAATATGCAGGATACCTCACTAATCTTAATTGTAGAGTTTTTTGGCTTTTATGGGTTAATAACGTCAGACTCTGACTTTTTTCCTTGATTGAAAGAAATAGGGGTTTCTCGTTATCCGCAATATTTTTTAAAATTTATGGTCAATTCTTAATAAAAAAATTACCGAAAAGTTCTATCTATAAGTCTAAGTTTGCCATTTTTTGATAGCGATCGCTCTTACCAAGCGTCTATAATAGTCTTCTAGAGGCTAATAGATAGAAACTCGCTGTTTATTCAAGCAAGAAAATTTAGAAAGAAGATAGGAGATAAATACCCTTAAAATTAATTAGCAGGAGGAAATATTACCAATTAAAGGTTCGCTGCTATGAAATTTCGTCAATTGATGCGGGCAACGGAAAATAAATACAATCGGCTGCTGGCAAATTTGCTCTCGCTCTACATTATTTACCCGTTTTTAGTATATCTACCCCTCGGAGATTTGCTAGTTTTCTTTTTCTTCTCCCTCTCTCTGATCATCGCCGTCTATCAGATTGATCGCAGTAAATTGGCTTTAAGATTTAATAGCGGTCTGTTTGTAATTGCCCTCATCCTGCGAGTATTCGGCACGATTATCCCTATTTATAGGGATTTAACCGGTTGGTTCGATCTGTCTAGTACATTAATTTCTCTAGCTTTTATTAGTTTATGCGTGTACTCGATTTTACAAGAATTAATTCTCGCCGAACAGGTAACATCCGATATCATCAAAGGGGGAATTTGTGTCTATTTTCTCCTAGGATTTTTCTGGGCATCCGCTTATAGTATCGTCCAGATTTTTGAACCCGATTCCTTTAGCTCCGCCGCTAAAACCGTCAACCAGGCGGATCTACTTCATTTCAGCTTTACTACCCTGGCCACGGTTGGTTACGGTGATATAGTTCCTACCAGTAAAGTCGCTAGAGTTCTAGCCAATTTAGAAGGAATGACTGGAGTTCTCTATCCCGCCGTTTTTATCGCTCGTTTAGTCAGTTTACACAATGGTCGTTAACCAAAACAATCCAGCGCCTTGGAGAATATTAGATGATTATGCGTCGCTTTATGCCGATTCTTTCTTTACTTTTGCCTTGGGTCACTGCCGCAGGAGTCTTGGCGGAAATACCGACTCTATCCCAGGAAATCCGCCCAAAAACGGCGGAACAGGTGATCGAGCAACTCTGTGCTAATTTAACCAAACAGCGATCGTTCACCGTCAATATGGATGTCACCTATGACGATATACTCGACTCTGGGGCGAAAGTACAGTACAGTGCCTATCAAAACATCTGGGTAGAGAAACCCGATCGCCTGCGCTCGGACTACACTGGGGATGAACGAGTTACCCGCTTTTTTTACGACGGTAAAACCTTCACCCTTGCGGATCTGGAACGGGATCTATACGTCACGAAACCAGCACCAAATACTCTAGATGAAGCCTTAGACCAAGTAGAGCAAAGGTACGGGATCAGCATTCCCATGTCAAATCTGGCAGCGAACGATCCCTGTGCAGAGCTAATGGCCGATGTCAAGCAAATTATTTTTATCGGCAACGACATGGTCAACCGCGAACCGATGTATCACCTGCTGCTGCTCGGTAGCGATCGCGACTATCAAATCTGGGTCACGCAGGATGCCACCCCCCTACTGAGGAAAGCGATTATTACCTATAAAACTCTACCCGGTTCACCCCAGTACACGGCAATATTATCCGACTGGAATTTTAATCCCAGTACCTCCGCCGATACTTTCACTTTCCAACCGGGGTCAGAGTCGATCGGGATCGAACTTCTACCCCCTAGAAATAATCAATCCCCGCCATAAAGCCCGTTCATAAAATGCGATCGCTTGTCGGTATTCCCCTAAATCAGCGTTTTGATATACTTTGAATATCTAACGAATTCGAGGTGGGATCATGAAGTCGCAGATTGGACGCTGGGGTAATTCTTTAGCGATTCGGATTCCCAAGTATGCGGTGGAAGCACTAAACCTCAATCCCAATGACGTTGTTGAATGTTCTGTGGAAAACGGAAAGCTAGTAATTGAGCTAATTCAAGCCTTGCCTGAGTTAAGCCTAGAAGAACTACTGGCTGAGGTTGTTGAATCACCGGAGCCAGAAGTGGATTGGGGACGGCCAATGGGAGAGGAGGTTTGGTGACATACATTCCAGAACGTGGAGATTTCGTGCGTTTGAGCTTTGACCCACAAATTGGCCATGAGCAAATGGGTAATCGTCCAGCACTGGTGGTAAGCCATATTGATTTTAATCGCAAGATTGGTTTTGCCTTTGTCTGCCCGGTGAGCAATACGCAACGCCAGAACCCTTTCTACGTCAAGATTCCAGATGGAGAGGTGGTGACAGGAGTTATCATGGTAGATCAACTGCGATCGTTGGACTTCCGAGCGAGAAAAGCGAGCTTTATCGGCAAGTGTCCAGAACAGTTGCTCCAGGATGTTCTCAGAAGAATTAAGCCGATTCTGTTCTGACAGGGACATTCTCAAAAGTCCCAGAAGAGCGATATTAATTATGAACCCAACCCAGATTTATTATAGAAAATGTTCCCGCCAGAGTTCGTGTAGAAACAGGAGAGCGTTTTTTTTTGCACCAGAAACCGTCGAACGCTTGCAGAAAATAATCTGGGAAGATAAGCAGCCAAGGCGAATAAAAAAATCAAGGAGTCCGAGCTATGAAAAGATCTTTACGTCAAAACTTATGTGTTCTTGCCGCCCTCCTCTTGGGTACAAGTTTACTGGTAACGGATTATGTGGACGCTCGCGGTGGCGGTGGTGGCGGTAGTCGTGGCGGTGGTGGTGGTAGTCGTGGCGGTGGTGGAGCTTCCCCACGGGTCAACCGCAGTAGTGATCTGCAAAACCGAGGGAATTTTAGTAATCGTTCCCAACCCTCTAGAGATTTTTCTGGAAGACAGGGAGAACGGCAAACTAATCAACAAACCCGTCAAGGGGAACGCAGCGCAAGACAGGGGGAAAGACAAACTAATCAACAAACTCGTCAAGGGGAACGCACGGAAAGACAGGGTGAACGGCAAACCAGTCAACAAAACCGTCAAGGGGAACGCACGGAAAGACAGGGTGAACGGCAAACCAGTCAACAAAACCGTCAAGGGGAACGCACGGAAAGACAGGGGGAACGGCAGGGGGAACGCAGCGAAAGAACCGATATCCGTCAAGGGGAACGCAGCGAAAGACAGGGTGAACGGCAGCAGCAGGTTGGTGATCGCCAACAGAACCGTCAGAACTTTATTGACGATAATCGCAACGGTTACTGGCGTGGTGGCGGTTGGTACGGTGGCGGTTATTACGTCCCCCCGGGTTGGGGTTGGGTGGGGTTGACCACTGGCTTAGTCATCGGTTCAGCGATCGCCACTCTCCCCCCCTACTACAATACCGTCTATGTGGGTTCCACTTCCTACATTTACTCGGACGGCATCTATCTTCAGCCTAGCGGCAGTTCCTACACGGTGGTGGCCCCTCCCATCGGCGCAATTGTCACCTATATCCCAGACGGCTGCACCACAATTACGGCTGACAATACGCTTTATTACAATTGTAGCGGTATCTACTATCAGCCCCTATTTGAGAATGGTTCCACGGTTTATCAGGTGGTTCGCTTCTAATCGGTTTCTTCTTCATCAATAATTGCCGATCGATCTAATAATAATAAATCTCGCAGGCGATCGGTATCTAATTCTGTTAACCAATTTTCCCCAGCATCTACGGTTTGTTCCGCTAATTGTTTCTTGCTTTCGATCATCTCATTAATGCGTTCCTCTAGGGTTCCCGTACAGATGAATTTATGCACCTGAACATTGCGTTTTTGTCCGATGCGGAAAGCGCGATCGGTGGCCTGGTTTTCTACGGCCGGATTCCACCAACGATCGATATGAAAAACGTGATTAGCGCGGGTTAGATTTAATCCTGTTCCCCCTGCTTTCAGGGAGAGAATAAAAATCTTCGGTCCTTGGGGATCATTTTGAAAGCGCTCGATCATTTCTACCCGATCTTTTGTTTTGGTAGAACCAGAGAGAAATAATATTTCCTCGGTTAATTTTTTCTGGAGATGGGTTTGTAGGAGTTTTCCCCACTCGGCAAATTGTGTAAAAATTAAAGCTCGATCGCCTTCTGCTATCACTTCCTCTACCATGGCTTCTAAACGTAATAATTTTCCCGATCTTTGACTGGTTTCTAAACTATTTTCTTTCAAAAAATGGGCGGGATGATTACAAATTTGTTTTAGTTGCATTAGCAAGGTTAAAATTAATCCATGTTTCTGAATTCCTTGAGTTTCTTCAATTTTCTGGAGGGTTGTCTCGACTAATTGTTGATAAAGTTGTCCCTGTTCTTTCGATAAACCACAAAAAATATTCATTTCCTGTTTTTCTGGTAAATCTTCAATAATATTTTTATCGGTTTTTAATCTCCGTAAAATAAAGGGACGGACAAGGGAACGTAAATTATGCAGGGATTCTTGATCGCCGTATTTTTCAATGGGAAGGGCAAAACGACGCTGAAAAAATGTTTGAGTTCCTAAAAAATTGGGATTGAGAAAATCCAAAATTGACCACAATTCCGTCAGGCGATTTTCTACGGGAGTTCCGGTTAAGGCAATCCGAAATCCTGCGGGTATTTTTCGCACTGCTTGGGATTGTTTAGCCGTAGAGTTTTTAATATTTTGAGCCTCATCTAAAACTAAACCTTGCCATTGTACTGCTTCTAAAGTGGAGAGATCACGATAGATTAAAGGATAACTGGTAATAACAACCGATTTATTTTTTACCTCTTGAGCAAAAGCTTGACCTTTTAATCTTTTTTCGCCATGATGCACAAAAACCGCCAGGGTGGGAGCGAATTTTCTTAACTCATGTTCCCAGTTATTGACCACAGAAGTGGGAGCCACCACTAACACGGGATTAACTAACATATCCTCTTCTTTTAATGCTAGTAAAAAAGCGATTAATTGCGGGGTTTTTCCTAAACCCATATCATCGGCTAAACAAGCACCTAAACCCCACTTTTCTAGGAAAGCTAACCAACTAACTCCCTTGAGTTGATAGGGACGTAATTCTCCCCGAAATTCCCGCGGTGGGTTGATTAATTGAATCCCTTGATTGTTATTTAAATTATCAATTAATTCCTTTAATGATCCCTCCGCTTGAAAATTAACTACCGGCAGTTTAGCAATTAGATTATTATCTCCTGAACTCAAGCGCAGAGCATCTTCCACCGAGAGATTCAGGGGAGTGATGGTATTATTTAAAATTGCCTGAGCTGCTTTGACATCCGTAGGTTGTAGGATTAACCATTTGCCTCCCACTTCCACCACTGGCGATTTTTTCTCTAATAACTTATCAAAATCTTTTTTCGATATTTCCTGTTCCCCTACCACTAATTTAAGCTGAAAGTTTAACAAACTGGTTAAACTTAATCTTTCGCCTTTTTTGGGGGTGACGGTGGCAGCAATCTTAATTCCTAATCTTTGTTCATTACTACCGGCAGTTAAACCCGTGGGCAAAATTACCCCTAATCCCTGATCTTGCAATTGCCAAGCGAGCGAGCGAATAAACTGATAAACTTCGATCGAATCAAGAGAACATTCCTCCGGGTGTCTCTGCTCTAAACTAATTCTAATCGGTTCGTACAATCGCGCCGCTAATCCCAATCCTTTTAAGAGAATTTCCTGGGGATTATTGACAACTCTTTGATAACTATGATAACTTTCTTTCCCCTCTAACCAAATCAACTTGGCACTAATGAGAAATTCGGGATCATCTAACGCTTGTAAATAATAGGTGAGTTTCCACGCTGTCCCTAAACTGGGAGGTTGTAAACATAAACAAACACGGTATTGATTCTCGATTAATTGGCGATTATTGCCATTAACTAAACTTTCTTGGATAGGAAACACCCAGTTATGATAAGCATTTTCTAGACGCTGTAAATTCTTGGCTTCTAAAGCAATATCATGATGATCACCGCTTAAAGATTGTAGCCAAGGTTTCACCATCAATGAGGGGGAAATATTAACACTACTATCTATCTTTTGTCGCAAACGAGCATCGACAATATTTTTTAAGCAATCGAGAATAATTGTTTGTGGTTCGCTATTTTCTTGATAGGCAAGACAGACCGGGGGGATGGTTTGGATAAACTTAGCTAAACGAGTGCGATCGATGGTACTATCTAGCAGGGGATACCAGCAACTTTCACCCTGATTTATTCCCGCTAAAAATTTTCCCCTTGCTAATAAATCTAAACTCCAACGGTGCAAATACAGCCAAAATCGTAGATCATTGCCGATAAATTCGGCCTTAGCTAGGGGTAATTTCTCCCATAACCGCACTATCATCCCCGCAGAAAAAGTTAATCCTGATATCTGCCATGGTTGCCAAGACAAGGATTTAGCTGTGGGTTCGAGAATTTGCCCAGACAGCAGCGGTAAAAAATATTTTTTCCTAGGGGGGGAATAACTAGGCAGACTGAGCTTGATTGATTCTGGAGAATAGCGGTCAATCTGAGGAGAAAATTTCTCGATAAATTGGGCTAATGCCTCGGATTCTAGACAAAAAGGATGATTTTCTTTTGTTTCACTTAATTCCTTCCCTTGCCACTGTTCACCCCAAAGAAAAAAAACACTATCTTGCGAACCAATCAGCCAATTACCGTGTAGAGTAGTCATTATGAAATAGGGAAATTCCTCTAAAAAACTTGCTGTTGAAAAGGTAACAAATCTCGATTTTGTCGCTTCTTCTGACGTTAAGAGCCTCTAATCTTCTATTTTAGTGGACAAGGGCTGATTTCTCAAGCAGAATCTAGTTAAGCGATTAGCCCCGATCGAATGGGTATTATCAGTAATAATAAATAGATTTATTTTTAAACTATGTACAAATTGATCGCCCTCACCCTCGTCCTCAGTCTTCCCCTTAACTTGTCCCTAGTTGGTCAGACGGAAGATTTAAACCACCTACAGCAATTATTATCCACCCGAAAATGTCCCCAATGCGATCTGAGCGGTTCGGGGTTAGTGCAATCGAATCTAGTCGGGGCAAAATTAAATGGGGCCAATCTCGTCGGTGCCAATCTTAGTCAAGCTAATTTGAGTGGAGCGGATCTGAGTGGCGCAAATTTAACCGGAGCCTCTCTTTTTGGTGCTAATCTGACTGGAGCGAACTTAACTGGAGCAATCTTGACGGGTGCGGATTTAAGAGGTGCTTATCTCAATAATGCTAACCTCGACAACACCAAACTAGACACTGCCTATGTACAGGGTGCGGTGGGAATTCCCAGTAGTGCTGGTACTCCTGAACTATTCTACGGACTAGGGATGGTGGAAGGAAAACAGGGACGCACCAGCGCCGCTATAGAAAATTTTAATAAGGCCTTGACAATTAACTCAGAATATGCTCCAGCTTATCTGGCCCGGGCCATGGCTCACTATCGTCTGGGACAAAATGCTCTAGCGGCCCAGGACGCTCAAATGGCTTCGACTCTCTTTGAACGACAAGGTAATACCCCCGGTTACGAAGCGGCAGAGAATTTTATTAAAGGCATGGAAATCGCCCTAAAACCGCGAGAACAAGGTGGTGGCAACGCTCAATTAGACCAAATGGTGCAGGGGATTGGTTCTCTGCTCTTACAGTTTGTTTTACCCGCTTTGGGACTGTTTTAGTCCTCGTCCGCTGGCTCTTCTAAATGTTCCGAGACCGCATAATAAAGGTCAAGAACATGATGATCGGCAAGACGATAAAAGACTCTCCGTCCCTGTTTTTGGTATTTAACTAATCTTAAGGCTCTTAGGGTTCTTAACTGGTGCGATACGGCCGATTCACTCATCCCTAAGTCGTCGGCTAAGTCACAAACACATAATTCTCGTTTGGCTAAAAGCGATAGAATTCTTAGGCGGTTGGCATCCCCCAAAAGGCTGAAAAATTCGGCCATTTTTTGGGCTTTTTCGATTTCTAATCCCTGCAAGTGCTGGAATTTCGCCTCTTGGTGATGGGATTCCCCACAAACCGGTGCTATTTTCTCTATGGCCATGTTTTTTCCTGATCGGTTATTAAGGGAAAGTTGAGAAAGGGAGGTATCGCTCGAATCTTCAATCCCGATACTTGTCCCTTTCTCCCCAATAACTAAATTTGACTGCAACAACAGCCCTGGTGTCCACCGCCTTTCCCGTCAACGTGACCATCGGCACAAGCTTGGCAACAGTAGTATTGATCGTTTTTTTTGATGGCATCGGCGATCGATACTTGACACGTACAGGATTCACAAGCACATTTCATGGTGGTGACAGCGATCATGGTTACTACCTCTGAACTTCTTTACTGACTTTAGTATAACATCTGAACAGATGTTCATGGATTGAATAAAGTTAAATTTTTCTAAAACTCAGACGGGTGGGAAGTTCTCCTTGATCAGTGATCAGATTTGAGTTTTCAGTTTGCATATAGAGCTTTTCACGTTACTGAGGTATCGACAAGTTTTGCCAACCAAGAGTTTAAGCCCCTTGCCCATGCCTCATTCTGATGAAAACTGCTATATATAGTCTAAGGTAGAAAAAAGTTAAATACTGACTAAACCGCCCAATCATAACAACTGAGCCGACAAATTCTGATGTTATTAGCATTAAAACAACTAACTGTTACCCCAGGCGACCGCCTGTTGTTAACTTCACTCACTTGGCAAGATTATGAAAAAATTCTTGACGAATTGGGAGAGCGACGGTCAATTCGTCTATCTTATAGTCAGGGAACTTTAGAAGCAATGACTCCTCTTTTTATTCATGAAAACACCAAAGTTTTAATCGGGGATTTGGTTAAAGTTCTCCTGGATGAATTAGAGTTAGACTATGAACCCGCCGGATCGACAACCTTTAAAAATCAGCAAATGGATCAAGGAATAGAACCAGATGAGTCTTTTTATATCGAAAATTGTGCTGCTGTCAGGGGAAAAAAGCGACTTGATCTGGCTATTGATCCCCCTCCCGATTTAGCAATTGAAATTGATATCACTAAGCGAACCCGATTTAATAATTATGAGCGATTGGGTGTTCCTGAATTGTGGCGATATGATGGGGAGAGACTAGAAATCAATGTTTTGCAAGGATCAGAATATGTTGAATCTTCCCAAAGCCGACTATTTTCTCAATTTAATCTAATAGAAAAAATTCCAGAAACGCTACAAAATAGTCAAAAAATCGGTAGTGCAATGGCATTAAAACAATTCCGAATTTGGGTCAAGCAAACGCTTAATCCCTGACTTTAAATGGACAACGAAGTCAGGGAACTTTTGCCGATGATAATTTAGGGGTTACAGTTTTCGATTTAAGGCTGCACCTATTCCTAATTAAATAGAAGTTTCCTCCTGTCTTTTTACTGCTCACTGCTCACTGTTTTTAGACGCGGAACAGCCTACCAGCGATCGCCAGCCTCATAAATTGCTAAACGTCCGATACCTAGATATAATCCGGGAGAATTCTCCCCGGGGGGATAAGCAGTAATTCCAAACTGATAGACACCACCATAATCGGGATTTCGTACTGGTTTCAGACCGATGGAAACGGTATTACCGGGGGGGACAGGAGGATCAAAAATGACCGTGATCGTCTGAGTCTTGGGGTCAAAAGTAGTGGATTTTAGGGTTAATTTTTCGCCTCGCTGATTGCGATCGCCAAGAAAAGCAAAGGTTTGATCGAGAAGAAAAGCAATAGTTTGAATATTAGGCTGCTGTTGTATGGTTACTTTACCCAAGGGCGCCCCGAGAGACGGCGGTAGAGCGATGGTAAGATAGTATTTTGCCCCCCAAGCACGCACGGATTGGAAAGTAGCGAAGAAATTAACCAGAGTGGGAGAACCCTCAAAAAATACTCTGCCATCGGGAAATTGTCCTGCGAGGGAAACAGAAGCATCAAAAGCGAGTATAGCAATCAAAGCGAGTTTAGATAGACTTTCAATCTGTTTTAAAGGCAAAAAAGGAATTTTCAAGGTAAAAGCTACTATAAAATATTGATTGTCAAGGGCAATTATACCAAATTCACTTAACCCTAAACCTCTGCCATTATCAGTGATCAGTTATCAGTGATCAGTTATCAGCTTTTTTCTCCCCACTCCCCCACCCCCAACACCCCACACCCCACACCCCACTTCATAATTTATAATTCATAATTCATAATTTATAATTTATAATTCATAATTCCCCAACCCCCAACTTGCAATGTATCTCGAACACCTACACCTTCACAGTTTTAGAAATTATGCCGAACAGGTGCTAAAATTCGAGTCCAAAAAAACAATATTATTGGGCAATAATGCTCAGGGAAAATCCAATTTACTAGAAGCGATCGAACTTTTGGCCACTCTCAAGAGCCATCGAGTCAGCAAGGATCGGGATCTGGTGCTAGAATCGGACTCAGAGGCGAGAATTTTTGCTAGGGTTAATCGTCTTTATGGCGCATCAGAATTAAGTTTAATTCTCCGTTCTTCCGGTCGTCGCACCGTGATCCGTGATCGTCAACCCCTGCGCCGTCATCTCGATTTTTTGGGCGTGATTAATGCGGTACAATTTTCTAGTCTCGATCTGGATTTAGTGCGTGGTGGTCCGGAAGCTCGCCGAGATTGGTTAGATACTTTATTAATTCAATTAGAACCCCTATACGTTCATATTTTACAGCAATATAATCAGGTTTTACGACAAAGAAATGCTCTCTTAAAAGAGATTCGTAAACAGGAATTAGAGGGCAAAGTTTATGCAGATTTATCCCAACTAAAACTCTGGGATTTACAACTAGCAGAAACTGGTTCAAGAGTGACGAGAAGAAGGGCGCGAGTCCTGCAAAGATTAATTCCTTTAGCCCAAAAATGGCACGAAAGTATTAGCGGAAAAACCGAATTTTTAGAATTACAATATGTTCCCAATGTGCCTTGGCTAGAAGATGATGTCAATGAGGTACAAAGGGCTTTTTTAGATAAGATTGAAACCCGTCGTTTGGCAGAGAAACAACTAGGGACATCGGTAGTCGGTCCCCACCGGGATGAAGTGGATTTTTTAATTAACCAAAACCCCGCTAAATCCTACGGTTCCCAAGGACAACAAAGAACCTTAGTTTTAGCCTTGAAATTAGCGGAATTACAGTTATTAGAGCAGATTATCGGGGAACCTCCTCTACTACTCCTCGATGATGTTTTAGCCGAATTAGATATCGAACGACAAAATCAATTATTAGATGCGATCGAAGACCGTTTTCAAACCTTAATTACCACCACTCATCTCAGTTCTTTTGAGTCTCGCTGGTTGCAATCTTCCCAGATATTTTCTGTCAAAAAGGGACATATTTTTTATTAGCCTATAGCCTCTCTTTATTTTGCTCTTTGTCTGTATACACCCATAATAATAAAACAGGCTGCAGGCCTGTTTCACTGTTAGATTAAGAATAATTAATCCTACCTAATCTCGCGGACTACCGGCTTACCGTCGATAATTTCACCGACGAGAATCAGATCAGCAACCCCGACAAATAAACCATTTTCTAAAACCCCCGGCATATTATTAATAGTTCTTTCCAAATCAGCCGGATCATCGATACTATCAAATTTAACATCGATAACTAAATTGCCTTGATCTGTCACCACGGGGCCGGCTTTTTTCACTCCCATGCGCAGGGAAGGTTTACCACCGAGGGCCTCTAATTTCAGCATAACTGGAGTCATGGCCATGGGTAACACTTCCACCGGCAAAAGAAAAGTCGATCCCAACTTATCCACCAGCTTATTGCCATCCACTACCACGACGAAAATATCGGCGAGACTATCGACAATTTTCTCCTGAGTATGGGCGGCACCGCCACCTTTAATCAGGTTTTTCTGGGGATCCACCTCATCGGCCCCATCGATAGCGATATCCATCTTCACGATGACATCGAGGGTAGTGAGGGGAATTCCGTACTTCCTAGCCAAAACTTGCGCTTGAAAAGAAGTAGGAACCCCGACAATATTGCTGATTTCCCCGCTTTGCAGTCTAGCGCCCAGATACTCGATCGCGTAGGCCGTCGTTGAACCAGTTCCCAATCCCACGACTGAATTAGATTGAACTAGATTAGCGGCGGCCTTACCGACCTCCTGTTTCATAAGAATGACCGGATCGATTGCTGTCATGATGCACATTCCTAAAAGCGATATTTTGAACCTCTTAGTTATCGGCTATCCCTTGCCCTCTTGTCAATGGAATTAGGGATTAGTGGCCTGAGCTGCTAACATTTCCTTGAGTTTAGCCAATTCATTGGCCCAACGGGGATCTGGCTGTAAAGCGTCACCATCGCCGGTAACTTTCGGGGTACTACTGCCACCCCGTTCACCCTTGCGTTTTTTGCCGCTGCCGCCACCGGATTTGCGCGGTGTTGCCGTCGTCGGTTTCGGAGTCGGTCTTTCGACTTTTTCGGGGGTTTCTACGCTGGCCTCCGTGCCTTCTGCTTCTTCTCCTTCTTCTTTACCTCCCTTGCTGCGGGGGAGAGCTTTCTCGATTTTGATCGGGTTTTCCATGAAGGATTGGCCGTTGTATTTTTCGATAAACTGGTCGGCTAGTTCATCGCTAGGGACGGTAACGAAGGCAAAACCGCGACATTTGCCAGTTTTGCGATCTTTGATGACTTTAGTGGTAATCGTCTCCCCTTCATCGGCAAAAAGCGCCTGTAATTTTTCGCGCTCGACGGATTCTTTGGGCAAATTACCAACATATAGACGAATGGACATGATGGATTCCTCCAAGTATAGGTTGATGTAAAAACTTGTGCGACATTCCCTGCCTGTATGCTGATTTTTTTAAGGCAAACAGAGCTAAGGAGGATGTTTCCCAGCGATAAGCTTGTAGTTTCTGCACGATAGCGGCTGTGGCCGTCAATTTCGACTATCCTTAACGATTTCAACGAGAGGGACGGAATCTAGGGGTTACGTTTTTTAGCTGTTAACAGGGCTAATCATTCAACTTACCCGATTTATGCCGCTCTCTTCGATTATTACAGAATGTTTACACAATTTGTCAAATATTTTCTCTCGCTCTGGGCTGCCTAAGTATAACTACTTAAGTATTTGTTCACAGTAAGCAAAATTTTATTAAAACTCTTGCTAAATGTATCATTATATGCTTCTTTCCTTTTGGCGGCGGGGTATCCTAGCTAACGGGAGGGAAAAAGCAAAACCCTCTTTACAGATACATTGACACTTTGTCAAGTATTTGTTACATTAGTTAAAAAAGGTGATACCGATCACCCATCTCGCTTGTTATCAACCACTGTCTTCATCGAGGAGGAACACCATGTCTCAACCGATCGAACTTTCCTTAGAACAACAGTTCAACATTCGTTCTTTTCAGACTCAGGTAGAAAAAATGAGTCAGGAGCAAGCGCAGGATTTCCTGATCAAGCTCTACGAACAAATGATGGTCAGAGAAAATATGTACAAAGCTTTTCTCAAACACCAGTGGGGTCTAGATTCTAATCCCTGGGCTCCCCAATAACTCATTTCACCCCTGCGGGCGACCTCTTTCTCCGGCTGGGTTTCTCCGGAAACGAGCTAGGGATGCGGGGCGCATTTCTTCACCTTTTTAGCTATTCTTAGGGAAGAATAACCGAATTGCTAGGGGTTAATTTATGTTCGAGCGCGCTTTGATCTGTACAGATCTTTTCGATGGTCTCCATCGTCTTGTCCATTGTGTGCCACACTTAGCCCTGAGCGGCTTAAAACAAGTTATCTTCCTCCACAGTATTCCGGTTTGGGAACAACCCACCCTAGCTGCCGTAGATCAAGGAAAAATTGACGCGGCTAAAGAAAAATTATCCCCAGCTTTAGCAAATATTCCCGACGGTATGACAGTTAGTCTGGAAATCTCTAACCGTCGTCCCGTGGATGCCGTGCGGGAAATCCTCGCGCATCACTCTATCGACGTAATTTTGATGGGCAATCCCAGGCGCGGCGCTGTCCAAGAAAAATTATTCGGTAGTACCAGTTTAGCGATCGCAGCTATGACCGATATTCCGCTGCTGATTTTCCGACCGCAATTATTATCAGTTTATACTCACGATGAATTAGCCCTGCGCTGTCAGCATCTCTGGAAACATTTATTAATTCCCTACGATGGCAGTCCCGACGCGATTTATCTAATTGAACAGATAGAAAAATACGCTCAAACTCGCGCCCCTGGCTCTTTTGAGCAATGTCTCCTCCTCCGGGTAGTGGAAAATATCAGTCGCGATCCCGGTGTCACCGAATACCGTTTAAATGATGCCCGTCGGGAATTAGAATCGGTGCAAGTGCGACTAGAAAAACTCGGTTTGCAAGTACAGAGCGAAGTGCGACAAGGAACACCTGTATTAGAAGTTTTGACGGCAGCAGAAGAAGATGATATCAGTGCCATCGCAGTGGCCACCTGCCATCGTTCTAATATGTTGGAATGGTTAGCCGTGCGTCGAATTAATGAAGATATTCTTCATCAACTGTGGTTTCCGCTCTTATTTTTCTCCCCCAAGGGATAAGCTAGAAAAAAGATTATCTTGGGGATAAACCACAGAGACACAAAGGACAGAGAGAGCAAGACAGATTTGATCGCTAAAATCTATCACACAAACGACAAGAGAGCCGCAAAAATTTGGGAGAAATTAACTTAAGTAAGTAGTTATAATTAAATTAAAAATAGATTTTGCCTCTGATCCCCCCTTAATCCCCCCTTAATAAGGGGGGTGTCTGACAACTTTTAACAACTACCTACTTAACTGTTCAATTAATCCCACAACTTTAGCCTTAATTTCATCGCGAACTCGGCGAAAAGTTTCGATGGGTTGACCATCGGGATCATCAATTAACCAATCCTCGAAAATTTCCTGTAAAACCCATCCTTCCGGCAGATTGACACCGCAACCACATAGGGAGATAACGGCATCGTAATCTTCAGGATTAAAATCCCTAATTGGTTTGGAAGTTTGGTCAGTAATATCGATACCAATTTCCCCCATAACTTCGATTGCTCCGGGGTGAACTTTGGCCGCTTCTAATCCGGAACTGGTGACAGCAATTTTCCCCGCGCCTAAAGTTTTAGCGAAACCTTCGGCGATTTGGGAACGACAGGAATTTTTTCTACAGGCAAACATAACTTTTTTCATGATTTTAACTCCTAGAAATTGATTTAATTAATAGCTTTATGGGCAATTTTGGCTATTTCTTCGGCGGCTTTTTCCTTTCTTTCACTATAGCGATCGGTCAGATAATCTACCTGATCTCGCAGGAGAATGGTAAACTTATAAAGTTCCTCCATCACATCAATAACTCGATCTCGATAGGGGGAATCTTTCATCGTGCCATCCTCGTGAAACTCTTGATAAGCTTTAGCCACCGAAGACTGATTAGGAATAGTAAACATTCGCATCCAACGACCAAGAATTCGCAGAGTGTTAACCGCGTTAAAAGATTGGGAACCTCCGCTTACTTGCATGACTGCTAAGGTGCGGCCTTGAGTTGGCCGAATCGCACCAATACTTAAGGGAATCCAATCAATTTGGTTTTTGATAATGCCGCTAATATTGCCGTGAAGTTCGGGAGATGACCAGACTTGACCCTCAGACCATTGACTTAATTCTCGTAGTTCTTGCACCTTGGCATGAGTATCGGGAACACTGCCATAAATCGGCAATTCACGGGGATCAAAAAAGCGCACTTCTGCCCCATATTCAGTGATAATTCTGGCCGCTTCTTCTGCTAATAAACGACTGTAGGAACGTTCCCGTAAAGAGCCATACAAAAAAAGAATTCTCGGTTTGTGAGTCGATTGGATCATGGTGAATAATTATTTATAAGAACTCAAGCAACGAGGATCAAGAAGGGTGGCTTTTTCTGGATCTCTGGGAAACCAAAAGGCGGTTTTTTTACAGAATTCTACCAACATTAACATCACAGGTACTTCAATCAATACCCCCACTACTGTCGCTAAAGCAGCCCCCGAATTCAATCCGAATAACATCACCGCAGTGGCGATCGCTACCTCAAAATGATTACTAGCACCAATTAAAGCAGCGGGAGCCGCATCTTCGTAAACTAAATTGAGTTTGAGAGCGGCCACATAACTAAGTAAAAAAATCAGATTAGTTTGAATAAAGAGGGGAATAGCAATCAGGAAAATATGCAGGGGATTACTAACAATTAAATCGCCTTTGAAAGCAAAGAGGAGGATTAAGGTTAACAATAAGGCAGTGATTGCCACAGGACTGAGATAGTGAAGAAAACGCGATTCAAACCAGGCGCGTCCTTTATGTTTAAAAATCCAGTGACGGCTATAGATACCGGCAATAAGCGGTAAACCAACGTAGATTAACACAGAAAAAACAATGGTCTGCCAAGGGACTACAAAATTATTAGCTGCCAGTAACCATTTACCTAGAGGAGCGTAGAGAAAAAGCATCGCTAGGGAATTGACTGCTACCATAATTAGGGTATGACCCTGGTTACTGTAGGAAAGATAGCCCCACATCAAGACCATGGCCGTACAGGGAGCAATTCCTAGTAAAATAGCTCCAGCAGTGTAGGAACTAGCTAAACTTACCGTCTGTCCTCGGATAATCTCCGTTTGACTCAACCAAGGCAGAAATAGCCAGCCGAGAAAAAATTGAGCCAGCGCCACCATGGTAAAGGGTTTGATCAGCCAATTAACCACTAAAGTTAAAATAACTGGTTTGGGAGTACGGGCAGCCCGGAGAGCCTGAGAAAAGTCGATCTTAACCATGATCGGATACATCATGAAGAAAAGACAGATGGCGATCGGAATAGAAACGTTATAGATACTCATGGCATCTAAAGTCCGCGCTACGTCCGGAAATAACCGACCGAGGGCAATTCCCGCCAAAATACAGAAAATAACCCAAAGGGTAAGGTATTTTTCAAAAACACTAAGGCTACCACCAGCTTTGGCGGCTTTAGGATTGATTTGATTAGTCATCGCACAAAGGTGGAAAGGGAATAATGGGAGATTGGGCAACCCACCTTTATTATTTCAAAAAAAGTTGATATGTCAAGGGTAAAAGCTAGTTATAAAGCTTTAATATTTCTAAAAATCTTGATCGGTTACTGATTTTCCTCGCAGAAACGAGCGGGGACGAGGGAACTAAAACGACGATATTCGGATAGATATTCTTCTAGGAGAAGAAATTGAGATAGATTCAGGCTGTAGTAGATCCAACGACCCTCTTGACGACTGCGGACTAAATTGGCTTCTTTTAGCGTTTTTAGGTGAAAAGATAATTTAGATTGGGCGATATCAAGATGGTCGCGCAATTCACAGACGCATAATTCCTGATGCCGCAACAGTTGCAAAATTTGCAGCCGTAGGGGCTCCGAGAGTGCCTGAAAACCAGTATAAATCTGGGTTAACGAGTCGGGAGATGTGGCCAAAGAGTTGAACATTGAGATTGCCCCTAGTGGGAAGGAAATAGGAAAGCGGGAAAATTCAGAATTGCAACAAAACTTTATGTATTTTTGTATCGAATCAGGAAAACCAGCGAATCATCCCCTGTATGATAGACAATGGTTTTGACCAGATTAGCCCTTAAAATCATTGTAGACAGGTTAGGAGACATCATGGAATTATTTGCGGCTCTCAATTTAGAACCCATTTTTCAACTCACCTTCGTGGCGCTAATCATGTTAGCTGGCCCCTTTGTCATTTTCCTACTAGCTTTTCGTGGTGGCGACCTATAAAAACCGCCTCCCCCCCATTGTTATTCGTGCTTTTTTTTGACTTCTCTCCTCTTTAGGGAGAGATTTTTTGTCTAAAAGTCAGGAGTCAGGAGATAGGAGTCAGGAGATAGGAGTCGGGAGTCAGGAGATTGCTTTTATTTATTCCCCCCACTTCCCACTCCCCACTCCCAATTCATAATTTATAATTTATAATTCATAATTCTCACACGCCACTTCCCACTTCCCCACTTCCCCACTTCCCCTCTCCTAACAATCGACTGCTAAGATCGAACAGAGTGATCAATCCCTCGCTCCTACGATACCTGATAAAACTATCTATGATCATTAAAAATAACCCCTATTATCGGGCTGTAATCGGCTTTTGGGTGGCTTTCCTTGTGTTTTGGGGTTTTGGGAGTTTCTCACCCCTTCTTGCCCAAGCGAAAGAGCAACCAGCCGATGTACAATCGATTACCCCCTACCTTAAGCAATTTCAACAAAAAATTACCGAATTTCGCCTCGACAACGGACTAAAATTTATTATCCTAGAAAATCGCGATGCCCCGGTTATTTCCTTTGTCACCTACGCGGATGTGGGGGGTGCCGATGAACCAGACGGTAAAACAGGAGTTGCCCACTTTTTGGAACATTTAGCCTTTAAAGGCACAAAAACCATCGGTACTAGCGATTATCTTAGCGAGAAAAAAGTCCTCGATCGCCTTGAAGCTATAGACAAAGAACTGCAAGCGGCTAAAAAAGCGGGTAAAAGTGCAGAAGTGGCTAAATTAACGGAAGAATTTCAAAAAACTAAGGCAGAGTCCGAGAAATTCGTCCAACGCAACGAATACGGGCAAATCGTCGAAACTCAGGGAGGAGTCGGTTTAAATGCCACCACTTCCAGCGATGCAACTAGCTATTTTTACAGCTTCCCGTCGAATAAATTGGAATTGTGGATGTCTTTGGAATCGGAACGATTTTTAGAACCGGTCTTCCAACGGGAATTTTACAAAGAAAAAGACGTAATTCTAGAAGAAAGACGGATGCGGACGGATAATAGCCCCTTGGGTCTATTAATCGAAGCTTTTCTCGATCAAGCTTATACTGTCCATCCCTACAAACGTCCCGTTATCGGCTACGATCGAGATATTCGCAATCTGGAACCCTCAGATATCCAAAACTTTTTCGATAAATTTTATCCTGCCAGTAATTTAACCATAGCTATCGCCGGGGATGTGGACCCAGAACAGGTCAAACAGTTAGCTAAGGTTTATTTTGGTCGTTTTCCCGCTAAACCAAAACCCCCACAGGTGACAGTAGTGGAACCGAACCAAACCAAAACAAAGGAAATTACCCTAAAATTAGCCTCGCAGCCTTGGTATTTAGAAGGATACCATCGTCCCGCCCTCAATCATCCCGATCATGCGGTTTACGAGGTTATCGCCACTTTAATGAGTGAAGGAAGAACTTCGCGACTCTATAAAGCTTTAGTGGAGGACAAACAACTGGCCCTCGCTGCCCAGGGATTTAACGGCTTTCCGGGGGATAAATACCCGAATTTGCTGTTATTCTATGCTCTGAGCGCTCCTAATGCCAGCCTGGAGGAAGTAGCGCAGGGTTTAAATTTGGAGTTGGAAAGATTGAAAAATGAACCGGTTTCGGAACAGGAATTAGAACGGGTTAAAAATCAACTACGGGCAGCCCTATTAAGAGGTCTTGATTCTAACATGGGCATGGCGCGATCCTTGATCGAATACGAGGTAAAAACCGGCGATTGGCGTAATTTATTCGCCCAATTAGATGCTTATAATGCTGTCACGGCAGCCGATATTCAACGGGTGGCTAAAGAGACTTTTACCCCGGAAAATCGCACTATTGGCCGAATTTTACCGAAATAGAAAGATGGGGAGATAGGCGATTTTTCAGTGAGCGGTATTAGGTGAGCATTCACTGAAAAAAAGCTACCTTCTCTCCTCTTCTAGGTTCTGTGTGATAAGTTTAACTTACTATATGATCGATCGATCTTTGTGTCCTTTGTGTCTTTGTGGTTCGTTCCACCCCTTCGCTAGGAGGAATGTATCTTAGAATACATTTTACCCACCAAATCCAAGAGAGCCCCTTCTCTCCTCCCCAGTGCCGTCTTAACAAGTAATTTAGATACCAGTTAATCACCCAGTGCAGGATCGCAGAATCCAACCCAGTAAGACTCCAATACCACCAAAGCGGACAATTTGCCAAAAAACTTCCCCCAGCAGTCCGCGACGGATTCCTTCCCAGAATAGGCGCTTTAATTCCCCTTCTTTGAGTAAATTGCTTTCTAAAATTACCTCTAATTCTTGAATCTGTTCGCGAATTTGTACCAATTCCTTTTCTAGTTCAGGTAGGGGATTTTCCCGCCATTGGGGTTCTATTTGACTAAATTGTGCTTCTAGGTCTTTTTTTTGCTGTTCTGCTTCGTTGATCTGTCGATAACGGTCTTTTAGTGTTGCGATCGCCGCTTCGACTTCTTCAATCGCTTGGGTAAATTCTGCCGATTCATCGTTAGGGTATGGGTTTTCTTCTAAGGACATGGACTCGATGGGATTTCCTGCGTCTAAACTATAGTTATAGACGATTTTACGGTTTTACGAAACCTTTTGATTATGATTCCATCCCCTGTCTCTTCCTCCTCTCAGACTGTTGATGATCTATCTACCCTGGAATTGGCGCGGATTTTGGCGGAACGTTTGGCGATCGCACCGATTGACTGGCATCGTCTGAAGGCCAATCGTAATGCTCGGGCCGCTGAACAATTAGGGACGGCTTTGGTGTTTTTATTAGATAATCAGCCAGAAGAAGCACTTCCTCGGCTACAACAGGCTACAGGCTGGCTCGATCGCTCGATTTCTGCTCCTCCCTGTCCTTCTCACGGTCATGGTCATTAATTCAACCAGCGTTCCTGTTTAATTTGTTTAGAAAGTTTCAGTTGGGTTCCTGTTTGATTCCAGTGAACTTGGTCGAAGATTTGATATAACATACACAGTCCTCGGCCATTTTCCGCTTCTTCAGGGGGAAAATTGGGGCAATCGCAACTACAGCCATGATGGTGACAACCTGGCGTAAATCCACAACCTTCATCGGTAATTACCCAAGAATACTCGTCTTTACTGCTAGAAAATTGAACAACCACGGTTTTGCTGGGATCGAGATGATTGCCGTGTTTAGCGGCATTAACTAAAGCTTCCTGCAATCCTAATCTAATTTCTGGTTCTAATTCTTCGGGAATACTAGCGGTCAATAAATCTAAAATCGGACAAAGATACAAGGTGGAAGCGAAACTCATGGTGTTCCAACTTCGTTTGCTTGTGGGCAGTGAAATAGCAATCACGCGCTTTACCTCTAGCTTTTATTCAATGACTGTTCTCTTACAGAAAGATTAAGGTCTCTTAACCGTCGATCTAGATGATTGCCATACCTAATGAGTCATGTTTTGTCCCTTTTCTGTCTCTGAGATTGATTAGATATTTTTATGATTGATCTACAAACCAATCGAGAATCAAGGCCACTTTGAGCGGGTGATTAATCAAAAAAGTAGTTGACTGGAACCGATACTGATATGCTATAATTTTTAACCATTGACTTTTCAGCTATAAACGGCTAAAGTGTCTGGGTTTTCCTCCTATTTCATCCTACCATATTCGCTGTTTTTTGTCTAAGAAAAGCGACGCATTCGACGTGGGGAGTTTGGGGAAAGAAATCAGCTGTTTGCACTTCTAGCAGTTGATAATCGCCTGTTTTACAGAGATATTGCAAGTCTCTGGCTAAAGTTGCACTTTGACAACTGATATAAACAATGCGTTGACTTTGCAGTTGTAGCAGACTATCAAGGACAGAGCGATCGCAACCTTTGCGGGGCGGATCGAGTAGAATAATGTCGGGTTTAACTGTCAGTTGCGGTAAAGTTTTTTCTACTGCCCCCAAAATAAAAGTTGTGTTGGTAATATTATTTAATTGAGCGTTAATCTTGGCTCGATCGAGGGAAAAGCTATAGGATTCTAGTCCAATCACCTCTTTAACCCGTTTAGCGAGGGGTAAAGTAAAAGTACCGATGCCACAGTAGGCATCAATAAGAATTTCTTCACCTTTAAGGTCTAATTTCTGACAAATAACCGCAAATAAGGCCTCAGCAGCCTCTGTATTAACCTGAAAAAAGGTATCGGCAGCCAGTTGATAGGTTAATCCGGCGAACTTTTCGGTAATATAATCCCGTCCGGCGATAGTTGTGGTCTGAGCGCCAAAAATAGCATTCCCTCGATCGGGGTGATAATTCACGGTTACACCGACTAAATTGGCGTATTTTGCCAGCCATTGCCGCGCCTGGGTCTCAATTCCCTGTAAATTATTATCGGTACTAATCAGGGTTAATAAAATTTCTCCCGTGTGGCGGCCAATTCTTAGGGATAAATGGCGTAATTGTCCTTGATGGGTCTTTTCATCGTAAATTGACCAGCCTTGCTCCTGAATATCCCGTTTTATCTCTGCTAGAAACGGATTTAAAGCCTGATCTTGAATCGGACATTGATTGAGATTAATCAGATGATGGCTGCCGCGACGATAATAACCCGCTTGCACATTGCCAGTGGGGGAAAATCCGAGGGGATAGGTAGCTTTATTGCGATAAGCGAGGGGAGAATTACCGGTGAGGGGAGGATAAACTAAAGGATCGGTAAAACCGCCAATTCTGGTTAATACCTCTTGTACTTGCTCTTTTTTGACCTGCAGCTGAAATTGATCCTCGATGTGTTGCCATTGACAGCCACCACATTTATCGGCAACGATGCAGCGGGGCCGGATACGATGGGGAGATGCTTGTAGAATAGTTTGTAGTTTGCCGATCGCATGACTTTTTTTGATATAGGTGATGCGAGTTTGAATGCGATCGCCAATAACCGTATCTGGTACAAAAATCACCTGTCCTCGGTATTTTCCCACACCTTCGCCCGTATGGTTGAGGTCGGTAATCTCGATCTCGATTAAATCACCTTGTTGCATAGTTAGGGAAACCAGTTTTCATCCAGGGTTTCTGCTGGGGTAATAATGACTTCTATGGGAATTTCTTGCTGGCTCAATTTCGAGACTATTTGCCTAGCTTTTCCATAACAAGAATCGAAATTTTCGAGGAGATAAGGTTTTAAACTAGGACTGTCTTCCAGCAGCTCGGCAATTTGAACTCGAAAATTAATAATTGCCGCTTCCCATTGATTAGCATTATACTCTCTTTCCGTCTGCCAATAAACTAACTTGAGCAGATGATCTAACAATTGAATTAACAAACTTTTGAGATCGTGTCGATTATTTTTTCCCATACTTGCTAATTCCTCGATCAGATTAGTCCAGTCAACCGAGGCAAAATCTTCCCGTCGTAATTGGTTAACGGTTGTCTCGATCCATAGCTGAAAATCTCGATCGTATAAGCTGATCTTCGAGATCGGTATTTGAGCGGTCATGGGAGGTAAACAGTAAAAACAATCCAACTCTATTCTACAATCAAAAATTAATTTTTCTAAAATCCTAGATCGGCTTTGGCAATTTTGGCCGCCGCTAAAACTTCCTCATCGGGTAATTCTCGCCAGTCGGTTGCGCCTATTTCAGTGTAGAATTTTTGATCGTAGGCGCGAGTACGAATTACTACCGGCATAGGGACCGCATGACCTAAAACTAAAGCCTGTTGTTTTGAGTCTAATTTCGCTAAAACTGATCGCAAACTTCCCCCTCCAGAAACCCCAGTAAATATGGCTTCGATGTCCTTTTCATCGTTTAATAAACAGGTGATTCTCGTCCCTACCTGAGACATAACTTCGTTATCAATTCCTGAAGGTCTTTGATCGACAATTAAGAGAGTAACAAAGTATTTTCGCATCTCCCTGGCGATGGTTCCAAAGATAGTTTGATGCACCACGGCAGAATCTAAAAATCGATGAGCTTCTTCAATGGTAATCACTAACTGTTGCGGCCGATCAACGGGGTTTTTAGTTTGTAAAAAATATTCAGCTTTTTTAACATAATTAGCATGAATCCGACGGGTGATCATATTGGTGGCTAACATATAGGAAAGCATATTACTTTGGGAGCCAAATTCAATGACAACGTGCTTACCCGCATCTAAAGCTTGTAAAACCTGATCGATATAATTGTGGGGACAAGAACTTTTTAAATATTTCAAACTCTCCAGACGCATTAATTTTCTCTGGAGGGACATAATTGATCCGGCATGGCCTTGTTTTTCCGTACAGAAGATTTTAATATCCTCGTTACTCATATTTAATAACTGAGTAATCCAAGATTCTCCATACTCGTTATAGAGAATATTGGCATTATCTAAACTAGCTTCCGAGATGCCTAATTCCCGACCGATTAAACGAATATCCTCGATTTCAATCTGATTATAACTTAAGAATAATTCCTGCGCTCCTCGTACTCCCCGGCGTTTGGTAGAATCGGGATCGAGGGTATAAATTTCCACCTGTCCGGGGAATAATTGACATAATCCTTTCACCGTAGAAACCTCCTTCCCTTCTTTCATCGCTTCCCAACCGTATTCCGAGTGCATATCAAACATGAGGTTAACCCCTGCTTGTTTGCGAATAATACCCGAAATTAACAGCCTGGTTAAAAAGGATTTTCCCGTCCCGGATTTGCCAAAAACGCCGTTACTACGTTCCACAAAGCGATCAAGATTAATACATATTGGCACGTCCATGTCAAGGGGTTGACCAATGGCAAAATTCTTTCTGGTGGGATCATCTTCCCAACCGAAAACCATGCGAAAATCCTGCTCACAAGCTTCATAAACTTGGCTAAAATGGGCGGGAATAGTTTTAACTGGCAGTAATTCTAAATCGGCGCTAGTTTGGGGTTGAAAAGAGCCTAAAGAAGTGTCAGAAACTGCCGGGGAATTACCTCCAGTCGGAGTCAGAGATATCCCGGCTTGAAAAGCCGGGGCTTCCTCTGACTTCGTAAACATAAGCATAGGAGATAGTTCAATAGTACCATAAGTACCGCTACCCGCTAAAACATCGCGCATAAAACTATCATCGGGATGGGGAGGGTTAGCGATAATCCGGGGACTAGAGTTACCCAGGGAGACATCGGTGAGGAGACAGAAAAAACGCGAGCGAGTGCCTTGCACCACTAAAAATTTACCGACGCGCATATCCTCCACGGAAATATCCGGATAAAGACGGATTTCTAAACCTTCACTCAGGGAACCTTGAATAACCGATCCGAGGGGTTGTTCACTCATGCTAACCTTTATTTGTGGCGATCTATCTCCCTATTCTGTCACTTTTCCGTTAATAGGTGCAAACTCGATCGGGTACAGTCATCAGTGATCAGTAAACAGTAATCAGTGATCAGTAAAAAGACAGTAGGAAACTGGAAGATGTACCAGACTAAGGCTGAATCCGCCTTATTTAATACGGCCCACTTAATACATACTGCACACTTAAAACTCAAATCTGATAACTGATAACTGATACAGGGCTTTAAGAAAAAAAATCGGGTTGATCAACGGGAAGCAAGGAAATAGCCAAGGGAGAAGAGAATGCCACTAAAAAAGTGGAGATTAACCGCTATAAACTTGCAGTTACTGACTAGCTGAGGTTGGTCGTGATTTTGGTTAACGTGGTGGACTAATTGCCAAGCGAAAGGGAGACTAAGGAAGATTAAAAGGGTGAGAGGGGGATAAACCTGCAGCAGCACAAAAACTACCGTTAAAACATAAACGAGAACCGTCACTACGGTTAAAACTTTAGAACCTTTTAAAGTCCCCAAACGGGCAATGGGTGATTTTTTACCCGCTTTGAGATCATCGGCGACTTGATGGAAATGGGAACAAAAAAGGATGATAGAAGTGGTAATCCCGATAATAATTGAAGCCGCTAGACTAGAGAGAGAAAAAGTGCCAGCTTGGGAATAGTAGGCAGCCGCAATCGCCAAGGGTCCAAAAGTAAAGAAACAGATAATTTCACCTAATCCTTGATAACCGAGACGGAAGGGCGGACCTTGATAGGTATAGCCCAAAAAACAGCAGAGGGCGATTAATTCTAGGATCATCCAATCGCCTCGCCCATAACTAATAGCAAAAATACCAGCAATACCCACTAATAGAAAAAGATTACTTAGCCAGAAAATTAAAGATTTATTGCCAGTTAAATTAACGATCGAATGTGCCTTATTGACATCGATCCCGGTATCGGCATCAAAAACATCATTGCTGAGATTTAACCAAGCGAGAATTAAAATAGCTGAGAGGATAAAAGTGCCAAAAATCGGGAGAGAAAATCCACCTGTTTCCTGATAAGCGATCGCTGTTCCCAGAATAATCGGTATAATCGCCACACTATACATTGGTGGTTTAATGGCTGCTAACCAGAGTTTTTTGGCCGAGGGAGTGGTGACAGTATTAGTGGTCATAGTTAAATAGGGTTTGCTGAAAAAGTTTTTCCTAGTAGTAGGGTGTGGGGTGTAGGGTTTTACCCATTTTTAGGTGGTCAATTACCCAATTTTCAGGGAAAAAGTGCCTAAATTTTCCCCCTGATCACTCCAAGGGCTGGCACTTTTTGATTTCAAAAAGGCCTAAAGATATTATCCAACAAGGTTTTTATATTTATTCAGCAAGCCCTAGATAGTTCTTCAAAAATTGAGATGCGCCCAACCTGACACACCCAGTTTTGATATTAAACCGAAATTTTCGCTAATCTCGCCCTGAGCTTAGTCGAAGGGTTAGACTTTGGTTTTGGTTTTTTCTTGCAGTTGACGACGGGTAGCGGCACCGGCTAAACCCAGACCTAATAAACCGATAGCGGTCATAGTTCCGGGTTCAGGTGTTTTGGTGGTGATTTTTATTTTAACGCCAGCCAAAGTGGAAGAGACGCTAGTACCAGTTTGAGTGAAACGAATGAACAGAGGAAGACTAAAGTTAGTAGGTACCACCGACGAGACATCGAAGTTGAAGGGGGTACTGGTAATATTAGCAACGCCACTGGCAAGAACGCTATTGAATACGTGAGTTCCGTGAGCAAAGAGATCGAACTCTAGTTTACCGTCAGCATTGGAAGAGTCGTAAGTGAATGAACCTAAAACATTAGCGGCGATGAAATTACCTAGAATTGCGCCGCCAGTAGCAGGAGTAAAGGGGTCTGTATCACCTTGTCCTGCATTGGTGATCGTAGCACCGATGCCATTGATGGGATCGGGATTGCCACTAGGTGGTGGTGGAGAAGAAGGGGAGTTAAAACTAGGTGTCGTGGTTTGAAAAACAATCGGTAGGGAGGTAACGAGGGTTCCCGCTTGGACTGCGGGGGCAACTAGGGCAACGGTGGCAAAGGTAGATAATAAAACTGCAACTTGATGGCTTCTCATGATTTTTCCTTGTCTAACAAGGGGATAAATTGAGCAAATTGCCTGAGTTCAAAAGGTTTAGGGGAACATCGGCAGAAAATCAACATCGGCAGAAAATAGGTAATATATACCTATTCCTTTTGATTCTGATCGACGTTTATTTTAATTGGCAGCTTTTGGTTTTGTCAAGGAGATTTTTGTTGATTTTTCTTGAGATAAAACAATTTAGCTGCGTATATCCCCGAAAAAAGCTGATTTTAAAGTGAGCCATTCATCAGTGAATATTATCAAAACCCTAGACTGGGGATAGGAATTAATCTATCCCATCCCATGAAAAAGCCCTATTGGAGAAAACTTCAGTTTGTCAAGACTGTTTGGTACATTTTAGGAAACCTTGACATAATCTTTCATCTCAGCCGAGAACAAGCCAAATATCTTCATATAAATTTATGATTAGGGTGGGTTTTCTGGAGCGACTCAAGCGATCGCTAAAGATGTTATTATCTAGGACAGTCAGCTGAAAATTCCTGCAACTTTGCCAACCACCGATGAGAGCGATCGCTAAAGATGATATTCTTTATATTCACCATGAGGATGTGCCTGTTTATAAAAAAGGTGGTTCGGTGGTGAGAAATAGTTATTTTTGGGCGCTAAAATCGATCGCCTGTGGAGCGCGTCGGGGACAGGATTGGGAGTTCGATGCGGAGGTGTGGGTGGCGCTGGTGCGGATGTTGCTCTGTTTTGCCAATTCTGGTTATTTGGGGGATGGTGAGACAATTTTAGAGTTTACTGTCGATTGTCCTATTCCCGAACCTTTGCGGGCGATATCTACTTACTTATAGCTTCACTGAGATAGTTAGCGGTGGATTCTACCAGGGGAATAGTATTTTCGTATAACATTCGCGTCGGTCCGATAATGCCAACACTACCGACGGGAGTATCTCCCTGTTTATAAAAAGCAGAGATAAGAGTACAAGGGCGCATGGATTCCAGAGGATTTTCGGAACCAATGGTGATTTTGACTTTTTTGGCTGATTTTTCTGGTTCTGGTCTTTGTAAAATCAGGGGTAAAAGGCGATCCTGTTCTGCTTCCAAGAGATGCAGTAACATTTGTACTTGTTGCCATTGGGCGAATTCTGGCTGTCGAATGACTTCAGCGACACCATGGACGATAATCTCCGGGGTGGCAGTGGATTGGAGACTAGCGCCGATTTCTTGGCTTAATTGTTGGAGAAAATGGGTATAACGGGTAAATTCTCGCTCGATTTGCTGCCAATCGAGGTTAATTAAATCTGCCAAGCAATAACCCTTTAATTTTTCCCCGAGAAAATTAGAGAGGATTTGTAATTCTTCTGCTAATCCATCCTTCTTGTCCGTTTCCATAGACTCAGGAATCTCTATCATAACCGAGCGTGTTTGTAAACTATCTGTAACAATAATTAACATAATCTGCCGGTTCGAGACGGGGATTAATTGCAGATGACGCAGGGTATTAGTGAGGGTGTGGGGGAGGGTAACGATAGCGATATAACCGCTTAAACCGGCTAAAAGTTGGGTGGCCCGTTGCAGCAGACTTTCGAGACTCCAAGCGGGAGATTTAGCGTTTCGATGCAGATAATAGCCGATTTTTTCGCCGATACGGTCATCGGGAGTCATTAACTCATCGACGTAGAGACGATAACCCCAATCGGAGGGAATGCGTCCGGAGGAAGTGTGGGGTTGATAGAGTAAACCTTCTTTTTCCAGTTTACCGAGAGCATTGCGAATCGTGGCGGAACTAACAGTAAATTTATACTCCTCCACCAGAGTTTTTGAGCCAACCGGTTCGGCCGTGGCGATATAATGTTGGATTGTCGCCTTTAAGATATGCTGATAGCGATCGCTGAGATGGGTTCTAGCGGACATAGGGGAATAATCTTAACAAAAGATTTATAACATTTTTTTAGACAGTATAACGCTTAATCAGTTATCAGTTATCAGTTATCAGTTATCAGTTATCAATGGGGAGAAAGGGGATAGTTTACCCCTCTCTTTTCCTGATTGAGGCCATCAAAATTAGTAACGGGGAATATTAGGATCGACGAGGAGGGAATAAGCATCGATGCCACCGTTAATATTTTTAACATTAGTAAAACCCTGACTTTGTAGCCATTGGCACATTTGCAGGGATCTCATGCCATGGTGACAGATAACGAGAGTTTCCGCTTGGGGGTTGAATTGGGTGGCAATAGTGGGCGACCATTCTCGGTATTGACTCAAGGGTAAAATGGTAAAACTGGCCACAGATGCGATCGCAACTTCCTCCGGTTCGCGCACATCAATAAGTTGTAAATTAGGATCATGAGCGGCTAAACGGAGAGCGAGTTCATCGACGCTAATTTCGGGAATGCTCATAGATTTGGTCTTAAGAATCGGTTATCTTTCCTTTAGATTAGCAAATTGAGGGACCCTGAGCGGTTATCTGTGAACAGTGCCTAGGTTGTGATGATGGTGAGGAGAATTCTGAGGAACAAAAAAAGCGCATTTGCCCCCGGCTGGATTTCAGTTAAGCTTTGATTAGAGGTTATTGTAGGAGAGAGTTATTGATACCGAATAGATTCACCCAGATGTATTTCGCTGAAGCTATCTTGTCCCCGGTTTTTTATCCTCTGATTAATTTCTAACCTGTACTGCATTCTCTCCCCTCTCCCACCTCCCCACCTCCCAGCTTATGATTCCCCTAAAATTAACCCTGAAAAATTTTCTCAGTTATCGCGAGGCAGTGCTGGATTTTCGCGGATTACATACTGCCTGTATTTGTGGTGCCAATGGTGCGGGAAAATCCTCTTTACTCGAAGCAATTACTTGGGCAATTTGGGGAGAAAGTCGCACCTCGATTGCTGATGATGTGATTCATGCGGGCAGCGATTATGCGCGGGTAGATTTCGAGTTTAGTTATGGGGGAGAAATCTATAAAATTATCCGTAGTCGTCACCGGGGAGGGAAAGCTTCTGGTTTAGATTTTCAGGTGATTAATGATCAAAGTTTTCGTCCTTTATCGGGTAAAAGTATTAAAGATACTCAAGCACAGATTAATACTTATCTAAAAATAGACCATAAAACTTTCATTAATTCTGCTTATTTACGACAGGGACAAGCGGACGAGTTTATGAAACAGCCTCCCAGTGGTCGTAAACAGATTTTAGCAGAATTATTACAACTTGATCGCTATGAAATTTTAGCAAATAAAGCCAAGGATATATCGAAACAATTTGATGGGCAGTCCCTCCAGATCGAGCAGCAAGTAGAAACTATCAAACTCCGTCTTCAGGAGAAAAATTCTTATCAGGAACAGCTGCAAGAGTTAAGCAGCCAAATTGACCAAATTAATCAAGAACAAGAGGTAAATAATCGGCGTTTACAGCAACGACAGGGGGAAGAAAATCAGCGTCAGAATTGGGAAAAACAGCTGCAGTGGCAAAGAGAACAGGAGCGAGCTTTATTAGCAGAAATCGAGAGATTAGACCGGGAAAAAGTTAGTCTAGACAATCAATTAAATCAAATAAGGACTATTCTTCATCGCAAAAATGACATTATTACTGCACACGAGCGCCTAATCAATTTAGATCAGAAAGAGGCAAGTTTGTCAAGTCAATTGCAAGCTTGGCAACAGGCCCAGTATGATAAACAACAATTAGAACAGAAATTACAGCAAAAAATTAACGAATTTACCCTTCCCATCCAACAAACGAGCGCTCGTTTAGAAGAATTGGGAAGACAGGAACAAGAAACTCAAAAAATTATCGAGCAAGCGGGGGATATTCAAGCAGGATTAGAGAAATTAAATTATCATCGTCAACGTCTTCAGGAATTGGATAGATTAGCTTTAAAATATGCTCCTTTAAATAGCCGAAAAGCTGATTTAAATATGCAGTTGGAACGGGAAAAAGCTAAGATCAATGCTCGTTGGGAACAATTGCAAAAAAATCGGCAACAATTAGAGACAGAAATCGCTCGTATTCCTCTACTAAGAGAGGAAGCTCTCAATTTAGCCAAACGAATTAAAGAACTAGATAAAAAACAAACCTATTGTGAACGAGTTGAAGAAAAGGAAACTCTCAAACAAGTGGACAAAAAAAGTTTATTGGAGCAACAGAAAAGATATGAAGAACAACTTTTAGAGTTAACTGATAAATTGGAAAAATTAAATATTCCCGATTCGGTTTGTCCTCTGTGTGAACAGAATTTAGACAGTCATCACCGTCATCAAGTAATCAGGAAAACCCATCAAAATCAAGAACAAATTCAAGAGCAAATTTGGTCCCTACAGGAACGGATGGCAGACTGTGATCGAGATTTAAAACGTTTAGGGGAGGAATTAGCCCAAATTAAACAAGAATTGCCAGCAAGGGCGAATCTACAACAAAAATATGTACAGTTAGAAGTCAAGTTAGAAACTATTGAAGAAAAGGAAATAGAACTAGAGAAAACCGAGGAGATACTTGTCCAGTTAGAAGCACTTTTAAGCAGTGGCAATTATGCCCTAGAATTACAGCAAGAATTGCAAATTGTCAATCAAGAAATCGCCCTATTAAACTATGATGAACAAAGTCACGCTTTAGTCAGAGGAGAAGAAAAAAGATGGCGTTGGGCAGAAATTCAAGAATCAGAACTTAAGCAAGCAAACCGTCGTTTAGCTAATATCAAGGCTGAGAAACCTAATTTAATTAATCGATTAGCTAGACTAGAACAAGAGAAGCAAGAACTAGGTCAAAACTCCCCACTGAAACAGGAAATTGAGCGCTTAGAAAAGCTTATTCAAAACTTAAATTATGATCGCAGTGAACATCAGAATATTCAAAATCTGATCCGACAATTACAGGGGGTAAGATTACAGTATCAAGACTGGCAACAAGCAGAAAAAAATTATCCAGAAATAGCCGCTAAAATCGCTGACATTGAGCAAAGATTACAGCTGCGAAATGAGGATCGCCAGAAGATAAATCAGGAGTTAGTAAATATTAGTCAAAAGATTGGTACTTTGACTGACTATCGCCAAGAAATAGCCGTATTATCGACTAATATTCAACAGCGAAGACAGATAATTGATGGATTGCTCTCCCAAAAAGGTCGGGTTGAGGAGAAGTTACATCAACTAGAAACTTTAGGTAAACAACTGACAGAAAAAGAGAGCGATTTAGCTAAAGTTAAACAACAATATAGAGTTTATAAAGAGTTAGCCCTAGCTTTCGGCAAAAATGGCTTACAAACTCTGATGATTGAGAATGTTTTACCAGAGTTGGAAGCTCAAACTAATCATATCTTAGCTCGCTTAACTGGTAATCAATTTCATGTGCATTTTTTAACCCAAAAAAGCGGTAAAGGTACGAAGAAACAGCAACAAAAGTCAATCGATACTTTAGATATTATTATTGGTGATACCCGGGGAGCCCGTCCCTACGAAACCTATTCAGGAGGAGAAGCTTTTCGGATTAATTTCTCGATTCGATTAGCTTTAGCGAGATTATTGGCACAAAGAGCCGGAACAGCCCTACAAATGCTCATTGTTGACGAAGGATTCGGAACTCAGGATGCGGAAGGATGCGAGCGCTTAATTGCGGCAATTAACGCTATATCCGCCGATTTTGCCTGTATTTTGACTGTAACTCATATGCCCCAATTTAAAGAAGCTTTTCAACACCGCATCGAAGTCCACAAAACCGAACAGGGTTCTCAATTAATGTTATTATCCTAGGAAAAATATTGATGTAAAGATGGAAAAGATTACGATCACAGTAAAACTATTTGCTATTTATCAAGAAGTCTATCAAACTTCACAATTAAACCTCGAATTTCCTGCCCACACTTCCGTGGCAGCAGTGTTAAACTATATTATAGCCCCCTATCCTCAATTAGAAAGATGGCGCGATGTTACTCGTTTTGGAGTTAATCTTCAGTTTGTTTCGGGAGAGAAAATCCTCAAAAATGGCGATGAGATAGTTTTAATTCCCCCCGTTAGTGGTGGCTAAATGGAGATAGGGAAAATCACAAAAGTTGACTGTCACCTTTTTTCCTTTTTACTTTTTCCTTGATATCCCGTGTCTAACTGGCAAATTCCCCCATCGGTAGAGCTTCCCCAAGAGTTTTTAAAAATAGTCGAAGACTATACCCCAGAGTCGGATGGCAGCGTCGTGGCACAAATATTATGGCATCGCGGTGTCCGGGATGTGGTGACTCTGGGGACGTTTCTGGATGAGAAAGCTTATCAGTCAAAAACTCCCTTTGATTTTGGGCAAGAAATGAACTTCGCCGTCAAAAGACTGCAAAAAGCCCTAAATAAAGGCGAAAAAGTGACTATTTGGGGTGATTTCGATGCCGATGGTGTCACCGCTACCAGTGTCCTCTGGGAAGGATTGGGACAGTTTTTCCCACCCTATCAACAGTTAGATTATTACATACCCGATCGCCAAAAAGAATCCCACGGCCTCAATTGTCCAGGTATCGAGAAACTAGCGCATCAAGGAACCAGTTTAATCGTCACCTGTGACACAGGAAGCACGAATATCGCCGAAATTGACTATGCAAACAGTCTAGGCATCGATATTATCATTACTGATCATCATACCCTACCCGACGAGCGCCCCGAGGTGATTGCCCTGATTAATCCCCGCTACTTTGTGGAAACCCATCCTTTCTATCATCTTTCTGGGGTTGCCGTTGCTTATAAATTAGTGGAAGCGATGTATTTAACCCTTGCAGATATTCCCAGAAAACCCCTAGAAAATTTGCTCGATTTAGTTGCGATTGGTTTAATTGCCGATTTAGTCAAATTGACGGGAGAATGTCGTTATTTAGCCCAAAAAGGTATTCAAAAACTGCAAAATACTCAGCGTTTGGGAGTTAAAAAATTACTCGATTTATGTAACAAAACCGGAGATAGACCGCTGGATATATCCTTCGGTATTGGACCGCGAATTAATGCTATCAGTCGCATTTATGGCGATGCTAGATTTTGTGTGGAATTACTTACCAGTGAAGATGAAAAGCGTTGTCACGAATTAGCTGAACAAGCGGAATTAGCCAACATTCGTCGCCAAGAAATCCAACGGGATATTATTAAACAAGTTCAGAAAAAACTAGAGAGAATTGATCTTTCCACCACTAATGTAATTATTTTAGATGATCCCCAATGGATGGCGGGAATTTTAGGATTAGTTGCGGGACAAATTGCCCAAGAATACCAACGACCAACAATTTTATTAAGTACCAGTGAACCACCTTTTGCTAAGGGTTCCGCTCGGTCAATTCGTGAGATCGATCTCTATCAATTAGTATCTTCTCAATCCCATCTTTTACATCGTTTTGGTGGTCATCCTTTGGCCGCAGGTTTAAGTTTAACCATAGAAAATTTACCGCTATTTATTGAGGGAATTAATCAACAGTTACGACGCACAGGAATTGATTTAACTTCCCTTTCTTCTCAGATAGAAGTGGATGCGGTGGTGACGGTTTCCCAATTGGGAAAAAGTCTATTTCGAGAATTAAAATTACTGGAACCCTGCGGAATGGGTAATCCGACACCAAAGCTATTAATTCAAAATTGTTATTTTCAAAATCTTTGGCATAAAAATCTTGAGGATTTCAAAGGCAAAAAAATCGCTTATCCCCGGACAACTTTTGAAATCTGGGATAGTTCAATCGAGCAGGGTTTCCCCGGTATGTGGTGGGGTCATCACAAAGACGAAATTGCTGCCGATACCCGTTATGATGCCGTAGTTGAATTAGATTTTAATACCTACAAAAATCGCTATGAAGTGCGCTTAATTGCCCTGCAAACTTATCAACAACAATCCCTAACCTATAGCAATAAAAAAGATTTTTTAATCGACAATCGCCATCGAGAAATTAGTCAAGAAGTTAGCCAATTAAATCCCCTTTTTCTCTGGGAATGTCCCCGGGATTGGACAAAACTTTCCAGGGAATATCAACAGGCAATTTTACGCGATAAAAAGTTAGTTCTTGCCTATGCTAGTCCTTTAAAAAAATCCGCTCACACCACATGGATAAACCTTGTGGGGATTGGGAAATATTTAGCTAGAACTAAAACCAGTATTTCCCGTCAACAATTACAAAAGCGCTTAAACCTCAGTTATCATACCCTAGAATTAGGATTAATTTCCCTAGCAGAAAATGGCTTTAAAGTCAAGAAAAATCAAGAAAATTTATCCTTTGAATTAATCAATCATGAGGCAAAAATTAATAAGATTGAGCAATTTCTAGAAGCGGTGGCCCTAGAAAACTTTCTCCAGCAATACTTTGCTACTGTTCCCCTAGAAATTCTGCAAGCAATTCTCAATCATGAAGACTCGATCGATTTCTAATTCTAAATCCGTTGAGTATATTATGACCCTTATTTACTGATAACTGATTACTGATTACTGATTACTGATTACTCCTTGACCGAAAAATTTCGGGGGTTTTGCCAGGGTATAAACTTCCGTATTTTGTGCGATTGCTTGACGAATATAGAGAGGAGTTTGTAACATTCCGAGCAAAGTCATGCCATCAATTAAACGTAATCCTCCTGTAGTTGTATCGCTGATTAATTCATCCACCACATCGGGATCGGGACGAGTATTTAAAGGATGATTAGCACAGAGAGTAAAACCCCAAGGGGAACCATAACTAGGAGTAGGAGCGCAATAGGAATGAACGTAGGGAAAAACTGCTTTTAAAGTATTCACCAAACGCGCATGATACATCACCGAAGGAGGAGAAACCGGGCCAGATTGGACAACAACAATGCCATTTTCTGCCAAAACTCTTTGTAGTTTTTCAAAGTATTCTTTCGTGAATAGGGGGAAAGAAGGACCCTCTTCGATGGGATCAACCAGATCGGAGATAATAATATCCCATTGATCGTTAGTGGTGTCTAAAACCTCTAAAGCATCGGCCACAACTAACTCAAAACGAGGATCATCAAAAGTGCCTTGGTGCATTTCGGGAAGATGTTCCTTACAAGCTTCTACCACATCCCCATCGATATCGATCATCATCACTTTTTCGATTGTTTTCCAACGCAATAACTCCCGCGTTGTCGCACCTTCACCACCTCCCAAAATTAAAGCAGTTTTTGGTTCTTGGTGGGCAATCATTGCCGGTTGCACTAATGCTTCATGATAAATAAATTCATCCCCCGTACAAGATTGCCATTTCCCATCCAGTACCAAGGCTTTTCCATAGGCCCCCGATTCAACAATATACATCTCCTGAAAAGCGGTTTTTTTGTAGGCTAAAATCCGCGAAACCCCATGACTATAAATGTCCCAGGGGGTAATATATTCGTTAACCCATAGATCCGCTTTTAGTTCACTTCCTGCCATAACTAATCCTCCTTGGGGTGAAAAAGGCACGATCTACTATTATACGACAATTGACAGATTTAGATCGTTAACCTGAAATTATCTCCAGGTAATCCCGAAGCTGCCGATAATCGATCGCTGAAAAACGGTAAGCTAGAAAAGATTAAGTAAGTAGTTATAATTAAATTGAAGATAGATTTTGCCTCTGATCCCCCCTGCCCCCCTTGATAAGGGGGGTGCCGATCCCCCCTTGATCCCCCGTTGATAAGGGGGGTATTTGATAATTTTTAACGCCTACCTACTTAGCGAACAGTAAACTTCTAGCCACTAACCTATGACTAAAAACGAGACTACCGAGAAAAAGATTTTTCTCCTAGATTTTGAGAAACCCCTTTACGAATTAGAATCCCGCATCGAACAGATTAAAGAATTAGCCCAAGAAAATAGCGTAGATGTCTCGGAACAAATTAGTCAACTAGACGAACGAGCTAATCAATTACGTCGTGAAATTTTTAGCAATCTCACCCCTTCCCAAAGGCTACAATTAGCCCGTCATCCCCGGCGCCCCAGTACCCTAGACTATATTCAGGCAATCACCGATGAATGGTTCGAGTTACACGGGGATCGCGGTGGTTACGACGATCCCGCTCTTGTGGGTGGTGTTGCCCGTTTTAACGGTCGTCCCGTGGTGATTATCGGGCATCAAAAAGGCCGGGATACTAAGGATAATGTGGCTAGAAATTTCGGCATGGCTGCCCCCGGGGGTTATCGTAAAGCCATGCGTTTAATGGAACACGCCCATCAGTTTAATCAGCCAATTTTAACCTTTATTGACACCCCCGGCGCCTGGGCGGGGGTGGAAGCGGAAAAATTAGGTCAAGGGGAAGCGATCGCCTATAATCTTCGGGAGATGTTTCGTTTAGATGTGCCGATCATTTGTACTGTTATTGGCGAAGGTGGTTCCGGCGGCGCTTTGGGGATTGGTGTCGGCGATCGCCTGTTAATGTTAGAGCATTCTGTCTATACCGTGGCGACTCCCGAAGCTTGTGCCGCCATTCTCTGGAAAGATGCCAAAAAATCCGATAAAGCAGCAGTTGCCCTCAAAATTACCTCAAAAGATTTGAAAGAGTTAAATATTATCGATCAGATCGTTCCTGAACCCTCCAGAGGGGCCCATGCTGATCCGATAAAAGCGGCAGCCAATTTAAAAGCCGCTATTAGTGAAAATTTAGAGGCTTTATCTTTATTAACACCCCAACAACGGCGCGAATCTCGTTATCAAAAATTCCGCAATTTAGGCGTATTTTTAGAGGCTACAGCTTAATCAGTGAGCAGTGATCAGTTATACCAAATCCTGTTCACAAAGTAGAAGCATTCGGATAGGAAATCTACGGTTTCAGCGATAGGTTATTACCTCAATGCTTCGCCCCTACTTTCAAAATCTTGCACCTGCTTCGCAAAAAAGCCCCAAACCCCTTAGCTCGTCTATATTTTACCTTTATTCAGCCAGCCCTAATTAGTCCGATTAATTCCGAGTTATTAGTGGTAGATTAATCTTACCAATTAAAAGGCCCCAAAGCCCGATCATTGTAATCGCCACCCTCGGCAATAAAATGAATTACCATCGATTTACGGGTTAGCAGGGTATTATTAATCTTCCCACCACCATGAATTAACATTCCGTGCCAGAGAAGAATCTCTCCTTTTTTAGCAGTAAATGATTGACAGTCATAATTCTGAGCGCGCTGGTTAACATAATCTTGGTATTGGGGAATTTGAGCAGCAGTAATATTTTTAAGATTGACGGCGGGATAGTCTGGAAAAAAGTCAGTTACTTTGATATTTTTATGAGATTTAGGATAAAAAATTAGCGGGCCAGCATCGGCGGAAATATCTTCCAAGGCAATCCAAACACCAACTAAATGATTAGCAGGATGAACATAAAAAACTGCCATATCCTCGTGTAGCCCCTGCTCTGTACCGTGCAGGAAGTTGATGGAATATCTCGGTTCGCAGGATTTGCCAATAATTAAATTAACTAGGGTTTGCTGAAAAAGTAGGGGCGAAGCATTCGGATAGAAAATCTACGGTTTCACCGATAAGTTATTGTCCGAATGCTTCGCCCCTACAGGACGCGGAACCATGAAGACGCAAGGTTTTGAAGCACGATTCTCTCAGAA
>NZ_JADBUP010000084.1:0-4994 GCF_020245605.1 Microcystis sp. M061S2
ACTTTACATTTAAGAACATAACAACCCCAAAACGCCATTTTTCAAATTGAATAGACAATTTTCCTAAACCAGTGTACATAGCTGATATGTTGACACATAAAACTCTGTAAATAGCGGAGTTTATCTAATAAGCTTTTGCCACAATCTTCCCATGATTGCCTTCCTCGACTTGGGGGTGCACCTGAGATTCATAAATCTCATTACCACGTCGAGCGAATTCTTCTTTGCTGTAGCGGGGTTGATTAACTGTCATTGGCCTGACCCTGTTGCAACTTTTGCCCCAATGTTTTAACCTAAACATTGGGGATCTTCGCTAACATTCCCCAACTGGGCCGACAAGGGCGGCATTGCACTTAAACCCACAGCTTCAATCAATGTGCATGGTGCGTTCGCAAAAATCGATCGCTGGAGCAGTAGGAGCCACATTAGGGAACGCACCCTACGGCTGAACTCACCCGCAATCAGTAGCTTTGAATACTAGATTGAGAACTCAAGCATCTGCCAAGGACATTTAGTTAGTTTCATGGTTGTGAAACTAACTAAATGTCCTTACGTCCCAACACTTCCCACCTAGTCCCCTTGGCAAATGTTTGAGTTCTCAGGCCGCTGCTAACCTACATTTGGAGTCTCAGGGGTTTATTTTGAGATTGAGTCTCCGGCTGATCGGTTCTTTTCTCCCATAACCCGGGTTGGGTAACACGCGGGTTAGAATGACAATTTGGTATCACTTTTGTACCGTTATGGTTTGAACTGGTTATTCAGTGTAGGATCAACCAGCCGCTAAAAATCCCTTTTTTGTCGGGAAAAAATCGAGCAGCGACCCCGAAATAGTGGTAATAGTATTGAAGGAGTGGTTTTAAAAGTGATGATATGACTGACCAGAATGGCGTGTTAGTAGAAGAACAAAGCGAGGATATTACCCGTAAGATGAGTCAATTAGCCACCGAGTCGCCGAAAAATCAATTACAGATTCTGACACAATTAGCCGGGGCCGGAGAAGGTGGCCTAACCGTATTGAGAGATTTTTTATTAGCCCAGCACCCCACTCCTGTTAATCTGGTGACAGGTAAGGCCTATCAATTGCTCTATCAAGATAATAGCGCTCAGAGCAAGGAATTTTTAGCTAATTATTTCCCCACGGGTGTGGTTCCCCTCGATAGTGCTAAAGGTATCGATTATCGACTTTTACAGGAATTATTGGCTAAACAGGATTTTCAAACTGCCGATAGTCTCACCCGTCAAAAACTCTGTGAATTAGCAGGAGAAGGAGCAATACAGAGGAAATGGGTCTATTTTACGGAAGTAGAAGCTTTCCCCGGTGTAGATATTCAGACTATTGATAATCTTTGGTTAGTTCATTCGGAAGGAAAATTCGGTTGGTCGGTGCAGCGCAAATTATGGATCGGTGTCGGTCAAGATTTCCCGAAACTCTGGCCGAAAATTGGCTGGAAAAATGGCAATAATTGGACGAAATACCCGCAGGAATTTATCTGGGATTTAAGCGCTCCCGTGGGCCATTTACCCCTGTTAAATCAACTGCGCGGGGTGAGAGTGGCCGCCTCTTTATTCTCCCATCCCGTCTGGAGTGAAAAATAGATTGAGAACACCAGGTCCGGCTATTGTATCAGATTTCTACATTTTCGGGACGATTTCTTGTAAGGCCGCTTCTAGATTAGGATAACGATAGTCAAAACCGAGCGCTTGAGTGGCTTTTGGCAGCACTTCTTGACCTTCTAGGACGATTTTTGCTCCTTCTCCCAAGAGAATTTCGAGGGCAAAATCTGGCACTGGCAACCAAGAAGGACGATTCATTACTTCCCCTAAAATCTGACAGAATTCTTTCATCCGGACGGGATTGGGTGCAGTAGCGTTGAAAGTGCCGTTGATTTCCGGGCGATCAAGACAATAGATAATTAAATTAATTAAATCATCCCGATGAATCCAAGAAAACCACTGACGACCGCTGCCAATCGGACCGCCAGCAAAAAGTTTGAAGGGTGGGATCATTTTCCCTAAAGCACCCCCATTGCCTAAAACAATACCCGTGCGAAGAATGACTAAACGAGTGCCGTAATCTTTAACTTTTTGGGCGGCTGTTTCCCACTTTTTACAGACATCCGCCAGAAAATCGCCACCGGGAGGGCTATTTTCGTCAAAACTAGCGGTTTCACTGGTTCCATAGTAACCGATCGCCGAGGAGTTAATTAAAACTTTCGGTTTCTGGGGTGCTAAGGCGATCGCCTCGACAATTTTCTCGGTGCCGATTTGCCGACTAGCGATGATTGCTCGTTTTGCTTCACCGGTCCAGCGTTCCGAAATCGGTTCTCCGGCTAGATTAATCACCGCGTCACATCCAGAAATCTCTTTTTGCCAATCCCCCGATTCTGTGGCGATATAAGGAATAATCTCTATCTTAGGATAGATTGACTTTGGGTAAATTCTCCTGGTTTTATCGGGATTGCGCGTCAAAATTAGGATTTCATCGCCGCGATCATAGAGTTTGACCACCAATCGACTACCCACAAATCCCGTCGCCCCAGTAATCGCTATTTTCATGGTTTCTTGACTAAATTTATCCTTATTTTAGCTCGTTTTTAACTATCAGAACTCAGGAGTCAGGAGTCAGGAGTCAGAAGTCAGGAGATTATTTTTATTTATTCTCCCTACTCCCCACTCCCCAATTCATAATTCATAATTCATAATTTATAATTCCCACTCCTGTCTTCTCACTTATCCTCATACCCCATCCCGTTGGCTGCCGCATAACGATTCATAAAGCGCAGAAAACGCTCCCAGTGTTCATCGGTGATTTCAAAACCACATTCTACCCGTTGAATTTCATCTCCTTCATCTCCTCCAAAAATAAACTTAGTCGAGTTGGGGATAACTATAATCACTCCTTCCTCATCGGTGAGACGGAGATCGCCGTAGGTACGGGTGGTGAAACTTTGGAAACGTTCGATCGCTTTCAGGGTTTTAAAAGTCATCAGGACATTGCGAATCCCGGTACTTTTATTTTTGCGGAGACTAACACCGCTTAATTCTTCTGATAAACCGACAAAAAACTCGATCGTGGGAGTGGTCATAGGTGTGGGCATAAAATTTTAGTTATTGATTTTCTCTTAATTACTTTGGACGGGAGAAAAGTAGTTCATGACTACTAATAAAGTAACCATGAACCGAAAAACAAGCTATTCCGCTTCTCCACCTTGGATTTTGAGGAGGAGAAAACCCCAAGCTAATCCGACGAGGACGAGAACGATCGCCACGATCGCCCCATTAACTAACATACTTTCTGCGGTCATGGTGATTGCTCCTGAGCCTACAATAATCGATCAATAGATCAATGGTATTTTAACCTACGAAGGCGATCGACTGCAGCCGGACTAGGGCAAAATTGAGGGGGAAAATCGGCCAATAACTTTGAGAATTTTCCTAGTATATACGTTCTAGCAATCCTGCCCCTCTCCTCAAGGAAGGATGCTCACCCCCATGCTAGATATTTTTAATACTATCTTTATATTTGCCGTCACCACTTTGTGTTAGTGTTTTATCTGCTTAATTCTCCACTTATACTAGAAAAATTAAGTATTGATAACTATTGGTGATAACTGGTAAAAAATCATTTATGCTCAAGATCAAGTTAATACTATTTTTAGGTTTGTTGCTGCTGAGTTGTCAATCGACTAATCTCAATGGTAATAATAGTTCAATGGCTCAGATTACGACTGAGAATCAAGGGCAAATATTACCGATCACGGCCAAAGCAGATATTAATGGTGAGATGATTGAGTTAGAAGTGGCTCAAACCCAGGAACAACAGGCCAAGGGTTTAATGTATCGCTTGTCTTTGGAGAAAAATCGCGGTATGCTATTTCCCTTTGCACAACCTCTGATGGCCCGGTTTTGGATGAAAAATGTCTCGATTCCTCTAGACATGATTTTTCTAAAAGATGGTATAGTAAAGGCAGTTTTGCTCAATGTTCCCCCTTGTGCTGTCGATCCTTGTCCTGTCTATGGGCCAAACACCATGGTTAATCAAGTGATCGAACTAGCTGGGGGTCGAGCGAAAGAATTAGGAGTGAAAGAAGGAGATAAAATTAAGATTGAGTCTATCTCAAGACCTTAATTTTTAAAAATGGTGTTGACTTTCTTATAGAAAGTGTCCCTTGTCTGGAAATATAAGTGTGGCTTTTATAAGCTATTACGCATTTATACTGTTTAAGATCTAACCATATCGATTAAGATTTTTATAGTCTATCAAGTCATAGATTGAATAATCTTCACCCTTGCTATAGATTAAACAGAGACAAAATTCTGCTCGATCTAATGGGACTATCTTAGGAGAGCCAGCGATTTTTAGGAAAGCACTCTCTATCATCGAGATAGCTTAGATACAGAAAAAACGGTCGCGAGACTAACTGTCCTTGAAACCGATCAGGTGGTGTTTTGTTAAAATCACGAGATGTACTATTGAGTAAAAAAATCTATGTCCACGATTGCCTATTCCCAATTCCGACGATTTCTGCAAGAGGAATTGTCCCTTCCCCAAGAATCGATCGCTATGGCCGAGCGCTCGATCCAATCTGATAAAATTCATTTACCGATGATTCTCTGGCAGTACGGTTTAGTGACCTTGGAAGAATTAGACAAAATTTATGATTTTCTCGAAGAGGTAGTCTAATCTTACAATTGCTCACTATTGACAAGGAGAATAATTGCCATGGCTGCTCATAGTTTCTGGCACAGTTTGAAAATTCCGATCCCAAAAACTACCAATCATCACTTGAGAAGTGGGTTATTTAAACCCACTTTTTTAATAACTATACAATTGAGAATTATCGATTAACTGCTCAGTCCATGAAACCCCATGACCAATTTGCCAAAAATTACCTTGAACAATTACTTTCTCCCCTGGGAATCGTCGAAATCAGCAAAGAAGTCAGCGACGAAACCCGACAGATAGATGTATTTTTTTCCCCCAATCCCGAACC
>NZ_JADBUP010000085.1:0-49411 GCF_020245605.1 Microcystis sp. M061S2
CCCACACCCCACACCCCACACCCCACTTCCCCAATGGCCAATCAAGGTTGGATTTATCGAGATAAAATTAGCAGAAATCAGGCAGGATTAAGCCTATTAGCCTACTATGCGGGCAAATATCCCCATTCTAGCCCAGAAGAATGGCTCGATCGCATTTTATCAGCAGCAATTCTCGTCAACGGTCGTCCCGCTTGCCCCGATACAATCTTGGAAATCGGGCAGCAATTGACCTATCAGCGCCCGCCTTGGACAGAACCGGATGTACCGCTCTTTTTTGAGGTACTCTACGAGGATGCCGAGGTGTTAGTGGTGGCGAAACCTTCGGGATTACCCGTGTTAGCGGGGGGTGGATTTCTCGAACATACTCTTATCCATCTGGTACATCAGCATTATGCCGAGGTCACTCCCTATCCAATTCATCGTCTTGGTCGCGGCACTTCGGGCATAGTCTTAATGGCGAAATCAAAGCCCGCTAGAGCTAAATTGAGTCAACAGATGCGAGAGGGGAAAATTACCAAAATATATCGAGCTTTAGTTGGTCAGGGCGACATACCAGATAATTTTACTATTAATCAAGCGATCGGGAAAATCGCCCATCCCATTTTAGGCTACGTTTACGGTGCGCTCACAGATGGGTTATCGGCCCGCAGCGATGGTCGAGTCTTAAAAAAACATCCCGATAGTACCCTATTAGAAGTACAAATTTTTACGGGCAGACCCCATCAAATTCGCATTCATCTGGCCTTTTTTGGCTATCCCTTAATCGGTGATCCCTTGTATGGTCTGGGGGGATTACCGCGACCGGATGCAGTCCCGGGAGATTGTGGTTATTATCTCCATGCCAATCAAATCCTTTTTAATCATCCCAGTACAGGGGAAAGAATCTCTATTTGTTGTCCAGCGCCGCCGGAATTAAGGGAAAATCTGGAAATCTAGCCATATTTTCACCCCCCCAAGCCCGATCGCCAGCGATCACTAAAAGACCACTTCGGTAATCACACCCTCAATCGCCCCGAACTGAGAGCGAGAACCTAAGACAATTCGATACAATATTGTCAACAAGCATTAAGCGATTTAAACTATCGATCGAAGGTAAAAGTCCCGAAGTTATCGAAATCTAGGGGGAGACAAAAACAAGCATGGGTAGAGTAGTAGGCATTGATCTAGGGACAACTAACTCCGTCGTCGCCGTGATGGAAGGCGGAAAGCCAGTGGTCATCGCCAACTCGGAGGGCATGAGAACCACTCCTTCTGTGGTCGGTTTTAATAAAGATGGGGAGTTAGTGGTCGGTCAAATGGCCCGGCGACAAGGGGTACTTAATCCCCAAAACACCTACTATGCAATCAAACGCTACATAGGTCGTCGCTACTCGGAATTAAACCCCGAATCGAAGCGCGTCCCCTACACCATCCGCCGGGATGAGATGGGCAATATCAAAATTAAATGCCCCCGTCTGCAAAAAGAATTCGCCCCCGAAGAAATTTCCGCCCTAGTTTTACGCCGATTAGCCGAAGAAGCCGGCCGTTATCTAGGGGAAGAAGTCACCGGGGCTGTAATCACCGTCCCCGCCTATTTTAACGACTCCCAACGTCAAGCCACCCGGGATGCGGGCCGAATTGCGGGGTTAGAAGTGATGCGGATTCTCAACGAACCCACCGCCGCCGCCCTTGCCTACGGTCTCGATGAAGAAGAAAGCAAGAAAATCCTCGTTTTTGACCTGGGGGGCGGTACTTTTGATGTTTCTATCCTGGAAGTGGGTGACGGCGTTTTTGAGGTGAAGGCCACCAGTGGCGACACCCAATTAGGCGGTAATGATTTCGATAAAAGAATCGTCGATTGGTTAGCCAATCAATTTTTGGAACAGGAAGGCGTGGAGCTGCGCCAAGACCGGCAAGCCCTACAAAGACTGACAGAAGCGGCAGAAAAAGCCAAAATTGAACTGTCTGGGGTCAGCGTCACCGATATTAATCTGCCCTTTATCATCGCCACGGAAGACGGACCCAAACACATCGAAACTCGCCTGAGTCGGGCCCAATTTGAGGAATTATGTGGCGATTTAATCAGTCGTCTCCGTCGTCCTCTCAAACGCGCCCTTTCTGATGCTGGTTTGTCCCCCGTCCAACTAGATGAAGTGGTACTGGTGGGCGGCGGCACGCGGATGCCGGTGGTTAAGGATTTGGTGCGGAGTTTTATCGATAGGGAACCCAATCAAAATGTTAACCCTGATGAGGTTGTAGCGGTCGGAGCGGCTATTCAAGCGGGAATTTTGGGCGGCGAGGTCAAAGACGTGCTGCTCCTCGATGTGACCCCTTTATCCTTGGGTTTAGAAACCATCGGCGGTGTGATGAAAAAGTTAATCCCCCGCAATACCACTATTCCCGTCCGCAGAGCTGACCTTTTTTCCACTTCCGAAAATAATCAAACTGTGGTGGAAATCCACGTTTTGCAGGGGGAAAGGGAAATGGCCAGCGATAATAAATCCCTGGGACGTTTTAAATTAACCGGTATTCCCCCCGCACCCCGGGGTATTCCCCAAGTGCAGGTGTCCCTCGATATCGATGCTAACGGGATTCTACAAGTCACCGCTAGGGATAAAATGACCGGACGGGAGCAAAGTGTCACCATTCAAGGCGCTTCTACCCTCAGCGAAGGGGAAATTAACCGCATGATCGGTGATGCTGCCCGATTTGCCGAAGCAGATCGTACCCGTCGCGAAAAGGTCGATAAACGCAATCGCGCCCGCTCTCTGGTGGATCAAGCTCAACGACGCTTAAAAGATGTTACTCTCGATTTTGGTAATGAGTTCACCCGTTCTTATCGTCGTCAAATTGAGTCTTTGAGTACTGAAATTATCGACGCTTTGGAGAAAAATGATGACCGCCGCATCGATCGCGCCCAGGCGGATCTACAGGATGTTATCTATGAATTAAATCGCGAGGTACGGCTACAATACGACGAGGAAGACGAGGGCTTTTTTAGCGCTATTCGCAAGACTTTTACCGGGGATAAGGAAGATGATCTTCCCTCCGAACCGCGCCGCGATCGTTATCGTCAGGATTATCGTCCCAGTACTCCGGGTTATCAAAGCGATTATCGACCCAATTATTCGGCTAATCAAGATAGTTATCGCCCCCGCGATCGGGACAATTACGACAATGGCCGCGATAGCGATTGGCAAAGTCCCCCCCGTTCGGAGGAAAAAAGTTATAACAATAGTAAAAGTAGCCGCAGCGGCGGCAATCGTTCCCGCAATATTCCCCCCCAAAATAACTGGGATGATGACGATGATGATTGGTTTTAATCAGTGATCAGTAAACAGTGATCAGTAAACAGTAAACAGTAAACAGTAATCAGTAAAAAAACAGTGGGAAACTACTATTTAATACTGCTCGCTTAATACATACTGCTCACTTAGAACTCAAATCTGATCACTGATAACTGATAACTGATAACCGATAACTGATAACTGATAACTGATAACTGAATATATGCCACAATTAGTTAATTATTATGATCTTTTAGGAGTATCTCGCACGGCCACCAGTGACGAGATAAAAAAGGCTTTTCGACGACTGGCTCGCCAATATCATCCTGATGTTAATCCGGGGGATAAATCGGCCGAAGAAAAGTTTAAAGATATTAATGAAGCTTACGATGTTCTTTCCGATGAAGAAAAACGAGTTGAGTATAATCGTTCCTTGACGGGTAATAAGCGTCTTGGGATACGTCCGTGGGAAAAAGCCAATAGTAACGGTAATGGAAAAATGCCCCGTACAGAACAGGATTTATGGAAGTTTAGAGATTTTAATAACCTTAATACTAAGCGCGCTAAAATTGCCTTCTCTCCCCGTTTAACTCGTCGAGATGTGGAGGCGAAATTGACTTTACCTTTGGAGAAAGCCTATCAAGGTGGCAGACAAAGAATTCGTCTGGAAGATGGCCGATCAATCGAGGTTGATATGCCGGCAGCCATGATCGATGGGCAGAAAATTCGTCTCAAAGGTCAGGGGATTGAAGGGGGTGATTTATATTTAAAAATAACTATCGCTAGGCATCCTTTTTTTAGGATTCAAGGTTCTGATATTGTCTGTCAAGTGCCGATTACTCCTAGCGAGGCAATTGTGGGCGGTTTTGTGGAAATTCCTACCATTGACGGTTTAGTTAAAATGATGATTCCTAAGGGGGTTAGAAGCGGTCAAAGATTACGTTTGGCTAATAAAGGTTATCCCACTTCCCAAGGCGAAAGGGGTGATCAATTAGTGGAAATTCTCTTAGTTAATCCTCCCAATCCTAGCCCTGAAGAATTAGAACTTTATCAAAAAATACGGGCGATTGAAACTTTTAATCCTCGCCAAGGTTTATAAAGATTATGCTAGGTGGGTTACGGCAAATTTGAAATTTTTTGTCAAAAACATAACTTGTTCTTGCCTAACCCACCCTACACCTAACCCTTAATTCCTGTCTTTTTATGATCAATATAATTGATACAATTAAACCTTTTTATCCTCTAGCTTTCAAGGCTATTCGGGGCAATTTAGAAGGAACACAAAAACAATTATTAAATACTCTCCAAAAAATCGATCGCTCGCGAGGGGGATTTTGGGGACAATGGTTAATCTCACAATTATCAGAATCCCTCAGTTTTAGCGATTCTCGCCTATCGCAAAGCCTCTGGGGGTTAAATTTCCCCAATCCCGTCGGATTGGCGGCAGGATTCGATAAAGACGGTTTAGGGGCAGGACTTTGGCATAATTTCGGCTTTGGTTTTGCCGAGGTGGGTGCTGTCACCCTAGAAGGGCAACCGGGCAACCCAAAACCGAGATTATTTCGTTTACCAGAAGATTTGGCGGGATTAAACCGTATGGGGGCAAATAACCTCGGAGCGCCGGTTCTAGCGGCAACTCTCCAGCAATCTTGGCAACGACAACCCCGACAGATTCCCATCGGCATTAACCTCTGTAAATCGAAAAATACGCCCCTAGAAAAGGCCCCGGAGGACTATTTCGGCAGTTTTCGCTATTTATTCCCCCATGCTGATTATTTTGTCGTTAATGTTAGTTCTCCCAATACTCCCGGTTTGCGTTCCCTGCAAAGTGGGGAACAACTCGATAAAATCCTCGACATTTTACAAACAGAAAATCAAGGCAGAAAACCCCTATTAGTGAAAATTTCTCCCGATTTAGAATGGGAAGATATCATAACGATTGTTGAGTTAGCTTTCTCCTATCAATTAGCTGGAATTGTCGCTACTAATACCACCACTAAACGCACGGGATTAAAAACTACAATTCTGCCTGAAACTGGTAAACCAATCACTGAAGAAGCAGGGGGAATTAGTGGGCAACCTTTGCGGGAACGTGCCACGGAAGTGATCCGTTTTATCTATCGGCAAACCCAAGGCAATTTACCAATAATTGGAGTGGGAGGCATTTTTTCTCTCGATGATGCTTGGGAAAAAATTACCGCCGGTGCGAGTTTATTACAGATTTATACCGGTTGGTTATACCAGGGTCCTTGGCTAGTATCAAATATTTTACAAGGATTAACAGAAAAATTAGAGGCCAATGGGTTAACTAACATTAATCAAGCGGTGGGTTGGCAAGCTAACCAAGAATGAGCCAATTTTCTCTGGTAATTAGCAAGAATGTCGGAAAAATTAGCTAAAATGTTACCCGTTCCCTTTGGGGATAAGATAAGATAATTAAGATAACTACAATAGGACTGATCTAGAGACTACAACCGCAGACAAATTGATCGCCAAGTATTGAACTTTTTTAACCAAACCACAATTTTATGTCAAAAAAATCATTTTTACCCGGTTGTTTAGTCGTCCTAGGACTAACAGCAGTAACCGCAGGAGGTGTCTATCTTTATCTACGAGGACAACTTCCTTGGCAAAGATTCACCCCCTTGCAATCGGCAAAAGTTATCCCAGAAACTGCCTTTGCTAGTAGTTTTGTCTCCACGGATGCAAAAGCTTGGTCAGTGTTAGCTAAATATGGTACACCAGAATCACGAACTGCGGTTAGTCAAGGACTAGAAGAGTTACAAAAAAATATCTTCACCGATAAGATTGATTATCAACGGGATATCGAACCTTGGATCGGTAGTATTAGCTTTGCTTTCCTTCCCGCAGCTACCCCCGGACAATCGGAATTATTAACGGTTATCGGGATCAAAGATAAAATTAAAGCGTCGGAATTCCAGAAAAAACTAGGACAAGAAGTTAATCGCAAAACTAGCACCAGTGACTACAAAGGTATTACAATTACTGCTATAGATTGGCAGGATAACACCACTATTTATACTGCTGTTACTGGCGATTTTTTGTTGATATCCTACGATAAAAAGGTGTTAGAAGCGGCGATCGATACCTATCAAGGACAGCCATCTTTTAGCAGTAAACCGGAAGTGAGAAAACTGCTTTCCCAATCCCTCAACCTACCCAATACCCTAGCGACAATTTATATCGATGATTATGCCAAAATCTTGGGACCAGATGCTAATTTATCCCCCCAAAGTCGGCAAGAATTAGCAAAAATTCAAGATATTGTCGCAGGAGTGGGTGTCACCGATACGGGATTACAATTACAAATGGTGGCTAAACTTGCTCCTGAAACTATTTCTAACCTACCTTCCCCTAGCAGAAATCAAGTTTTAAATTATTTACCCGGAGATACCATCGCACTCTGGAGCGGTAATAATCTTAAACAGGGATGGGAAGAAGCAGAAAAACAGTCCCAAACTAACCCAGAATTACAAGTTTTTCTGCGTCAGATCCGTGAGAATTTTCAGATGGCAACCCTTGACGCGGATAAAGAAGTTTTCAACTGGATGGATCGAGAATTTGCCTTCGGAATTATCCCCAACCAGCAAGCAGTGGGAGGGTTAGGTTTTGGGGGAATGATGATCTGGCAAACCGGCGATCATAAAGCGGCCAAAACTACCCTCGATAAGTTAAATCAATTGGTGAAAACTGTTCCCTTTATCACCATAGAAAACAGTAAAATTTCTGGTGAAGATGTGACTGAATGGAAAGCGGAAGAACAAGCGATTTTAACCTATGCTTGGTCTAATAATGATACCTTAAAAATGACCGTCGGAATTCCCTATCAACCGCAACCGAATCAACCGATTAGCAAAAGTGAGAATTTCCAAGCATCGATCGCAAATTTGCCTAAAAATAATCTCGGTTATTTCTTCATCGATGTGGAGCAAATTATCGCTAAAGCAGGGGGAATTAATAATCTTCCTGCCGGGGAATTAACCCCGGAAGCAAAGGCCTTTTTAGAATCGGTACGCGGGATCGGAATTACTGCCACTATGCCTGATAAAACCACCAGTAAAATTGATGTTTTATTTTCCCTGAAACAAACTCCCTAAAAAGTAACCGACTAGATAAAGCGATCCACAGAGAATTATCTGACTATCGGCAGATTCTTGGATTGCTTTTTTTAGTCCTAAAAATACATCGGAACAAGTCTCTAGGTGAGATAATTCTGGACAAATTGAAGCCGCTAATTCCGCTAAGGTTTCAGGATTGGCACTGCTATGATCTTGGACAGGAACTAAATATAAACTATCGCCTTTTCTTAATAAAGCTTGGAATATTTCTCGATGATCTTTAGTCGATAAAATACCCATCACCCAGATAATTTTTGGAGCCTTTAAACTATCTACATACTGCCTTAAACCAATAGCAGCAGCGGGATTATGAGCGCCATCTATTAAAATTTCTCGCTGACACCAATTAACGGTTTGTAAACGTCCTAACCAGCGAGTTTTTGCCATTCCTTCTTGCACGACTTCATCGCTAATTTGCCAACCTTGCTGACGTAAAATATTAACAACAGCGATCGCTATAGCCGAATTAGTTAATTGAAAATCTCCCGCTAAGGATAAAGGATATTCTAACCCTTGATATTTGGCCCGATTATCGGCAATTTTTTCGGCAGCTTCTACCCATACCGTCGGACAATTTAACAGCTTGATTCTCTCCCTAACTACCCCCTGCGCTGATTCCGGTAATTGTCCGATAACTGCGGGACAATTCGCTTTTAATATCCCCGCTTTCTCCCCGGCAATATCGGCAACCGTGGGACCTAAATTTTGCCAATGTTCCCGACTAATAGAAGTGATGACAGTAACTAAAGGTTGAGCGCAAACATTAGTCGCATCTAATCTTCCTCCTAAACCCACTTCCATTACGGCAATATCCACCTTTTCCTGAGCAAAATACAGCCAAGCAGCGGCAGTAATTACCTCAAATTGAGTAGGACTTTCCTGCTGGGGATCGATAAGCGATTGTATATATTTAAGCAGGTTTTCTAAAGTTGCGGTTTCAATATTTTCGCCATTAATAGAGATTCTTTCTGTCCAATCAATTAAATGGGGAGAAATATAACGTCCGACTTTGTAACCGGCGGTACTGAGAATAGAGGATAGATAGGCACAAACTGAACCTTTGCCATTAGTTCCCGTGACATGAATAATCGGAATTTTATCTTGGGGATTGCCTAAAATCTCCAGCAGATTTTTTATTCTTTCTAAACCGAGATTGACACCAAAACGCTGAAAAGGTTGCAGTAAAGAATCGATAGTCATGGTTGGCAAACTATAAATAGGGTTTGCGGCAAAAAGTTTTTCGGTGGGGGTAGGGTGTGGGGTGTGGGGTGTGGGGTGTGGGGTTTTACCGATTTTCATCTGCTCAATTACCTAATTTTCAGGGAAAAAGTCCAGGGATTTTCCCCCTGATCACTCCCAGACGAGGCACTTTTGGATTTCAAAAAGGTCTAAAAGTTTTATCCAACAAGGTTTTTAGATTTATTCAGCAGACCCTAAATAAAGGAATCCGGCTAGGATCGATACTCCTACCGGCACTGATGACCCTTTCTCTGGGTGATAATGTCTAAAGTTTGACTAAAATGCTCGGTTCTTTTTGGATCGGTAAAACATCAAGAGAGTCAATATTAGCGCAGTATTTTAAATCTTCTTGACAGTGGAGACGCAAGAGGCGCTGACCATGACTACAACTGTGGAACATTCCTAAAAGATCATTTTGCCATTGACGATAAAGAGCGATCGAGGCAATCACCTCATCATTACCGATCGCCATTTGCCCCGATTGTTCTTGTAGCGCATCGGCGATCGCTCCAGCACAGGCCGTATCTTCCAGAGAATAACCCCCTTCCCAACCAGAGCCAACAATCCAGACGGTTTCGGGCTGCCTATCCAATAAGTAATTAACGGCAGCTTGCCGATTGATCATGGCCGCAGTGATCACGATTGGGGATTCTTCCACTCTTTGCAGAGCGCGGGTGCCGTTAGTGGTGCTGATAAACAGACGACGACCTTTCATTAAATCAGGGGTACAATCGAGGGGAGAATTGCCCAGATCGCAGCCTTCTACTTTCGCGCCACCTCTTTCTCCTGCTCGGAGACGTTTTTCCGGTTGCCAGGTATCACTCACCTGCATCAGGGTTTTCAGATCGCTAAAGGTTTGCACTGCTTCCGCACCGGCATTGAGGGCAGTGGCGATCGTGGTTGTCGCTCTTAAAACATCGATAACGACGGCGCAATCGGGTAGAGTATGGACGGGGGTAAGTTCGGGAGTGTGATAAATGAAAACCTGCACGATTTATACCAAGTAAAAAGTAAAAGGGGAAATAAGCTCAACATACCGCCGCTCGGCGTTGCGCGGGCAGAAGAAAGACAAGGCCGATTTTATCACAGATGTCGGGGTAAAGACCCTCGCTTTTAGAGACGGGATGAAACCCCGACCATTACAAAACAGCACTTCGACAAGCTCAGTGACACGAAGCACGACATTTCGACACATTTCGAGGGGCTTCAATGTAAAGGCTCAATGTAAAATCTCAGTGTTCAAATTTCGACAATCTCAGTGTTCACTAAAATCTTGATAATCCGATGCTCTACAGGTTAGAATAAAATAAGTTGTTTGAGGTCGATAAACAATGATTGTCTTAGAAATGAAAGCCGTGGTTAAACCAAGTCAGTGTTCTGCCATTGATGAAGCTATTCGTACAGTACAATTCATCCGTAATAAGGCTTTAAGGCTTTGGATGGATGCCAAGAGAGAAGACAAAATCGATAAATATTCTCTCAATAAATATTGTGCAGTTCTCGCCAAACAGTTCAAGTTTGTCGATACTCTAAATTCTACTGCTAGACAAGCATCGGCTGAACGGGCATGGTCAGCTATTGCTCGTTTCTATGACAATTGTAAGAAAAAGGTTAAAGGTAAAAAAGGTTATCCCAAGTTTCAGAAAAATAATCGTTCTGTGGAATACAAAAACTCCGGATGGAAACTATCGGAGGATAGAAAGCAAATTACTTTCACAGATAAGAAAAACATTGGCACGGTTAAACTAAAAGGAACTAGAGACCTAAACTTTTACCCTCTAGACCAAATTAAACGAGTTAGGATTGTTAAACGAGCAGATGGTTATTATGTCCAATTTTGTCTAAGTGTTGATATTCGGGAATATGCTAAACCCCTAGAACCAACAAAAAGATGTGTAGGATTGGATGTAGGCTTAAAAGTTTTCTACGCTAACAGTGATGGGGAAACGGTAGAAATACCGCAATACTATCGTAAGGCGGAAAAAAGATTAAACCGACTGAATCGGAAGAAATCTAAAAAGTTTAGAAAAGGTCAACCCCAATCAAACAACTACCAAAAAGCTAGAAAGAGATATGCTAAAAAGCATTTAAGAGTAAGTAGGCAACGTAAAGGCTTTGTCGAAAAAGAGGCATTGCACGTCATTAAATCTAACGATTTCATCGCCTACGAAAACTTAAATATTCAAGGCATGGTAAAAAACTCTAAACTCTCTAAATCTATTAATGATGTGGCTTGGTCAACTTTTCGGCAATGGTTAGAATATTTTGGCTTTAAATATGGTAAGGCTACGGTAGCAGTACCGCCTCATAACACGAGTCAAAATTGCTCTAATTGTGGTCAAAAAGTCCCTAAATCTCTATCTACGAGAACCCATACTTGTCCCCATTGTGGCTATGTAGAAGATAGAGATATTAACGCCGCTATCAATATTCTCAAAAAGGGACTAAGTACGGTAGGGCATACCGAAACTAATACGCTTGGGGAGAGATTCCCTCTGGTTTGGCTGGATACGTCCTGCCAGATTAAGGAAACTCAGTGAACCAAGAATCCCTCGCATGAGCGCGATGGGAGTGTCAACACGATGGATGTCAGCTAGTTACCTAGTATTGGCTGAAAAAGTAGGGGCGAAGCATTGGGATAGAAAATCTACGGTTTCAGCGATAGGTTATTGTCCGAATGCTTCGTCCTTCAAAATCAGCAAGAGATTTCGATTTTTTTACCTTTCTGTATTTTTTTGTTAACAAAACTTAACAATTATCGGCAAAATTTTGCTTGCTTTTGTCGGCAGATTTTGGGATAATATTTTTAAAGGATTTTATTCATAATGGAAATCTGTGGGTCTAAAAAAATTTGCACGGATTCCCATTATAAGAAAAGCATAGCGCAAATCGCTGGCAAAGTCAAGTCCTTTCCCATTACTTATGGGTGCGAATTTCCCAGAATCAAAAAAGGGGGTTAGTGGGGAGTCAGACCAAATATAGGTTACACTTCAACTTTAAATGAGAAACGCTGTCATTCTTTGTAGGGAATATGACTAGACAAACCGCTAATCTCGGACAAACAGGAATTGCCGTCAGTGCCTTGGGAATCGGGACTTGGGCATGGGGAGATAAACTATTCTGGAACTATGGCAAGGAATACGGAGCTAGTCAGGTAGAGGAGGCCTTTAAAGCGGCAGTAGAGGCAGGAATCACCTTTTTTGACACTGCCGAAGTCTATGGACTGGGGGAATCGGAACGACTCTTAGGAAAATTTACCCAACAGACCGATATTGCCATCGATATTGCCAGCAAATTTGCCCCCGTACCGTGGCGATTGGGGGCGAATGCGGTGCATAATGCCATTACCGAGAGCTTAAACCGTCTAAAAACCGATAAAATTGCCCTTTACCAAGTACATTGGCCCTTCACCTTCCTAATTAGCCAAGAAACCCTAATCAATGCCCTAGGGGAAGAAGTAAAAAGCGGCCGGATTGGTTCCGTGGGTGTAAGTAATTATTCCGCCGAGCAAATGCGTCAAGCAAGCCAGATTTTGGCGAAAAAAGAGGTTCCCTTAGCGGTCAATCAGGTGCAGTATTCGCTTTTGTATCGCAAAATAGAAACTAAGGGAATTTTAGCCACGGCCAAGGAATTAGGTGTCACCATCCTCGCCTACAGCCCTCTCGCTCAAGGACTACTGACGGGTAAATATAGCCCAGAAAGCCAGAATTTGCCCGATGGAGCCAGAAAAGTTGACTCGCGGTTCAAAAAAGAAGGTTTGGAGAAAATAGCCCCAATTTTAAGGGTACTGCAAGAATTGGGCGCAAAATACCAAAAAACCCCCGCACAAGTCGCCCTCAATTGGTTAATCGCCCAAGGGGATGTAATTCCCATTCCGGGGGCAAAAACTGCGGCCCAAGCGAGGGAAAATGCCGGGGCCTTAGGATGGAGTTTAGAAGCGCAAGAGGTGACGCAATTAGAACAGATGAGCCGGCCTTGGCTGTAAAAATCAAAACTTTTGATTTTTGATCACCATTCTGGAAAAAGTTTCTAACTTTTTGGTGATCAAGATTAAAACAGGCTACAATCTTTGCATACTGCTGTACTACTTAAGAAAACTGGGGAGAAAATTAATGGCGACAATGACAAGTAATCCCGATCGAGATAAAGCCTTGGGTTTAGTCTTAAATCAAATCGAGCGCAACTTTGGCAAAGGTTCGATCATGCGTTTAGGAGACGCCACCCGGATGCGGGTGGAAACCGTGCCTAGTGGTGCTTTAACCCTAGATATGGCGTTGGGTGGCGGTTTACCGAAGGGCCGCATCGTCGAAATTTACGGGCCAGAAAGTTCTGGAAAAACCACCTTAGCCCTCCATGCGATCGCAGAAGTGCAGAAAGCTGGGGGAGTGGCGGCCTTTGTCGATGCGGAACACGCTTTAGATCCCACCTATTCGGAAGATTTAGGGGTAGATATCAATAATTTACTGGTGGCACAACCGGATACGGGGGAGGCTGCCTTAGAAATAGTTGACCAGTTAGTGCGTTCTTCGGCCGTGGATATCGTTGTCATCGACTCGGTGGCCGCTTTAGTGCCGCGGGCGGAAATTGAAGGGGAAATGGGGGATAATCAGGTGGGTTTGCAGGCCCGTTTGATGAGTAAAGCCCTGCGAAAAATTGCTGGTAATATTGGTAAATCGGGTTGTGTGGTGATTTTCCTCAACCAACTGCGGCAAAAAATCGGTGTCACCTACGGCAATCCTGAAGTGACCACCGGAGGAACGGCCTTAAAATTTTATGCCTCGGTACGTTTAGATATCCGTCGCATTCAAACTTTGAAAAAAGGCACGGAAGGGGAATACGGAATTCGGGCTAAAGTTAAGGTGGCTAAAAATAAAGTCGCGCCTCCTTTCCGGATTGCTGAATTTGATATTATCTTCGGTAAAGGCATTTCCCAAGTGGGTTGTATGCTCGATATCGCCGAACAAACTAACGTGGTTACTCGTAAAGGAGCATGGTATAGCTATAATGGCGAAAATATTGCCCAGGGTCGCGATAATGCCGTTAAATATCTCGAAGAAAGGCCAGAAGTAGCGGCAGAAATTGAGAAGTTATTGCGGGATAAATTAGACATGGGTTCGGTTCCTTTACCCACGGAACCGGCCGATGAAGACGAGGAGGACGATCTGGAACCAGAAATCTAAAAGAAGAGGGTTTTAGGTCTTGGTTATCCCCCTATTTTGGGGGATTTTTTAGCTTCAGAATCGATAGATTTAGTGGCTTCTACCCATGATTGTAAACCTTTTTTAGTCGGTGTTCCTTTAGGGGTAAAAGTCCATAGATCTCGTTTATGTTGGGGTCCGTAGCTGATATGAATTGGGCGATTAATTCCGTAAAAATAGAGAGAATCAAAGGGTAATTTTTGGGTTAAAATCCAATCTATCAGGCGATCGCTAGTTAAATCGATAATCCGAAAATCACAGGCTGCCCCCAATCGCTGACAATAATATTGACCTTTTTGATTAATTTCGTGGGCGCAATGTTGATCACGACTGGGATCGATTCTACCGTTTTTTAAGCCGGTGATCGGGTCTTTTTTTTGGAGAAATTTTCTCAGATCATTGGAACAAAATCCGTAGGTTAATTGAAATTTTTCTCGACCAAAATTATCAATAATTGGATCGATAATAAAGTGAGCGAGATTTTGCCAAGCGGTTATCGTTGCGGGATTTTTTGGGTAGGGATCGATTTGTGATGCATACTTTTGATAGGTTTGGGAACAGGTAGATAATTCTTCTAGGGTTAAATATTTACCAATTAACATAATCAGTTATCAGTTTTTAGCTAGATCCTATCACCAGATTTAGCTATTTTGCCAAAGCTGCTTTTTTGCGACCATAATAAACAGCTATAAAAGCACTGACATACATCCATAAACTATAGACAATTGCGGGAATGGCTAGATCGGGATTCTTTAATAAACCGGCAGTGATAGCAATAGCTAAAGTGCCGCTTTGAATACCCACTTCGATGGCGATACAAATTCTTTGGGGAATAGTTAATTGAAATAAACGACCACTGAAAAAACCAATTAGGGAAGCAATCGTATTTAAAATGATCACTGCCAGGCCAGTTTGAGCGATAAATAAAGGTAAACGTTGCCATTCTCTCAGGATTAATAAGAAGATAATAACTGCTAGAAAAATCACGGCTAAACGATTAGTTATCGGTTCGAGACTTGTCGCCAGTAAAGGGAAGTAATGGCGGATAGTCATACCCATAACCATGGGTAAAACTATAATCAAAAATATCTGCGCCATAGTGGAACCAATGGGTAGGGAGATGGCGGCACTTTCTCCCATAAAATGCTGGAGAGTGAAACTAGCTAAAAAAGGTATTGTGAAAATGGTGATGATGCTGCTAAAAGCGGTTAAAGTAACAGAAAGAGCCACATCTCCCTTAGCTAAATAGGTTAAAACATTGGAGGAAGGACCGCCGGGGCAAATGGCGACAATCATTAAACCGACGGCAATTTCTGGCCGGAGAGGCAAAAGAGAAACAATAATAAAGCCGATGATCGGTAGAATAATAATTTGATTGACTAAACCGATCAGGACTGCTTTGGGATAACGGGTGATACGCTGAAAATCGGCGAGAATTAATCCCAATCCCATGCCTAACATTAAAACGCCTAGGCCAACGGGTAAGAGGATATTAGTAAAAAAGTTGGCTTGCATGGGATAAAAGCGGAGAAGATGCGCTTATTTTACCATAAATTGACTAATTTATTCTTGTCCCTGGTTCCCGATTTTGCCGACTAAAAAACCCCCGGTGTGCAGAGGGGGTTAAATTGTCGGAGAAATCCAACCTTGGGGATTTTAGTCCAGTTTCCCTTGCCGATCCAAGATGATATCCTCGTCTTACTTCAGTTGCTTGGTGGCAACCATGGGATCACAGCTAGGGAACTGCTGATGCGACTGCCACTTTCGACACCACCAATGCCTAGGGAATGTTGCCGCAGGACTTCCATCAAGAATAACGAGGGCAAATTTTCCTTCTAAATCCCACAATCCTTGAATTCCCTTCCGTTGACAAATTGCTAGGGTGACCAAGGTGGTAGATTTTTGGTGAGCGATAGGTGAGTTTTTGCGGTGTTTTCCCTTCTCGATCGAGGGGCAGTTTTCTGTCATCTAAGTTGTGTGTAAACATAGCAACCCTCCAGATCTCTACAGTTCTATTCTACCTTTATTCCTGGTTCGAGTGCTGGGGACTGTAATAATGTGTATTATTCGTCAGACAAGACTCAACCGTTGTTTGTTTTAAATGTAGTCGCAAGTGTGAGCGGATTAATTTTCCTGAGCTTGTTCACCGATTCCCTCAGCACGATTACCGGTTTACTCTTTGCTTCTTTGCGCGATCGAGTTCGAGGATTTGTTCAGGGTAAAGTAATTGATAAAGTAGCTAATTTCCCCGATATAACTCTCTTTGATAATCCCGATTGATTGAACTTAATTAAGTTAAGAGAAAAAGGGTTAAATCCTCTAAAATAATTATCCTTAGCATGGCTCATTTTTGAGTAAAAGACTGGCTCCCTTGCTGCCAATGGAGAATAGGAAATCTAGCAAATGTTTCGCACTTTAGCCACCGATAAAATAACCATAGTAATTAGTCATCGATTAGCTCTTTGTCAAGCGGAACTGATGAGCAAACGAGGACAATATCACCCTAATAGTTATCAATCTAAAAAACCCTGGTGTGCAAGGGAGGTTAAATTGTCGGAGAAATCCAATGATGAGGATTTTAGTCCAGTTTCCCTCTCTCGCTCCGGAGTGAGAGAATAGTCATACTTAGTTTTTTTGTCCCGATCGAGAGTATTTTCTGAGATAGATCATTGCCGATCTGGGGATAAAAAACCGTAATTTTGCCCGATATAACCTTTTATTTGCCCCTATGACTGTCAAAATCGCTCTTAACCCCAATCAGATTCAAAATCTGGATCTATCATCTTTAGAGACTATTATTCAAGATTATCGGTCCCGATCAGCGATCGCCGAACTGGAACAAGCTCTACAATTAGAGATAGATTATCCTCGCGCAGAGGGTGATATGCGGGAATTATCGGAGATACCGGAAGTCAGGCTGTGGTTTCTGCGTTTAGATGCGGTTTATCCCTGGCTAATCTTTATTCTTGACCCAAAACAGGGAGAAATCGCCCGTTATGCTGCTATGTTAGTCCCCCATCAATTCCATCGCGGGGAAGGAATTCAATATAATCCCGAAGCTTTGGAGATTTTTGTGATGCAAAAACTCTTTATTTTGTCTGATTGGCTGAAAAGTCAGCAAATTCCTGCTTTATCTCGCTTAAAATTTTTCGCTCAACAGTTTGGTTACGATATCGACGAGGAATTTCTCTCTAGTCTCTAAAAGCCTCCTGCGCTGACTAGATAAGGTATGTTTAATATATGGCAAGCTACTGTCTCGCCCAATTTAGCGCCACCAATACCCCTATCAGAGAATCATGGATACAAAATCCTTTAAACGTACCCTACAGCAATCGGATAACTATAACCGCAAGGGATTCGGTCATAAAGAGGAAGTAATGGATGCGATGACCAATGAGTATCAAAGCGACCTGATCCAAGAAATTCGTGAAAATAATTATCGTTTGCAACGGGGGGACGTGACGATCTATCTCGCTCAAGCTTTTGGTTTTTGTTGGGGGGTAGAACGCGCTGTCGCTATGGCCTACGAAACTCGTCAACATTTTCCCCAGGAACGTATCTGGATTACTAACGAAATTATTCACAATCCCTCGGTTAATCAGCGTCTGCGCTCCATGGCCGTGGGTTTTATTCCGGTGGAAAATGGCCAAAAAGACTTTAGTGTGGTGGAATCGGGGGATGTGGTGATTTTACCCGCTTTTGGGGCCAGTGTCTCGGAAATGCAAATACTTAACGATAAGGGTTGCATGATTGTGGACACCACTTGTCCCTGGGTTTCTAAGGTGTGGAATTCCGTGGAAAAGCACAAAAAAAGCGACCACACTTCGATTATTCACGGCAAATATAATCACGAAGAAACGATCGCCACTAGCTCTTTTGCTGGCACTTATCTGATCGTTTTAAATTTGGCTCAAGCTAATTATGTCGCTAATTATATTCTCCACGGTGGCGATAAAAACGAGTTTTTAGAGAAGTTTAAAAATGCACATTCCCAGGGTTTCGATCCCGATCGCGATCTAGATTATATCGGTATTGCCAATCAAACCACGATGCTGAAAAGTGAAACGGAGGAAATTGGCAAACTCTTCGAGCATACTATGTTGAGAAAGTACGGGCCGATCGATTTTAAAGATCATTTCATGAGTTTTAATACCATCTGTGATGCCACTCAAGAGCGTCAAGATGCCATGTTTGAACTGGTGAAAGAACCGCTTTCTTTAATGGTGGTAATTGGCGGTTATAATTCCTCTAATACCACTCACCTACAGGAAATAGCGATCGAGCGTGCCATTCCCTCCTATCATATCGATAGTGCCGAGCGCATTCTCCCCGGTAATCGCATCGAACATAAACCTTTAGGGGACGATTTAATTATCACCGATAACTGGTTAAATGAGGGAAAAATTGTCGTCGGAGTGACTTCTGGCGCTTCCACTCCTGATAAGGTGGTAGAAGAGGTAATCGAGAAAATTTTTGCGCTCAAATCTTCTTTAGTCCCCGGTTAATTAGCCTAGGTCTGTTAGCCTTTGGCAACGGCTGCATCTCAATTTTAAAGAAATATCTATTGCTCACCATCAGTTATTTTTATCCGTGGGATTGCTGACAAACTGACGTTTGGGTTTACCATTATCAGTAGAACCGTTCGGCTCTTCTCGTTTCTGTCTGGAGAGCCAATATTTTCCTAAAAACGGCGGGTTTTATCGATTCCGTAGATAATTCCCGTCACCACGGAAGAGAGAATTAATAACAAAATTAATCCTCCGGGTAAAAAAGATAATATTCCCATGCCGCGCAATATATAAACTAACACGGTCACTAATAGGAAACAGAAAAAAAGAGACTTTAAATAACTAGAGCGCATTTACTTAGATTAACAGTTCCTCTTGAGTTAAGTTTAACTTTTCGGCAATCATTGCCAGGATTTTTTCTTCCCTTTTTCCGTTACTGATAGATTCCAGTAACCGGCAATTGAGAATAATTTTTTCCCCGTTGGATAAGGTTAAAATAATCCGTCGGTAATTAGACCCCAAAAAGCCTTTGTACTCTTCTACTTTTGCCTCAACAATTCTCTCTAGAAGATATTCACTTTCACTTCTAAAAATTAAATGTTGTCGCTTACGGGTTAGGGTAGCGGTACCCTGATTAAAGACATAACTCTCCCGATAGCTGGCATCATAAAGTAACAATAGACCAGACAATAAGCATAACATACCCCAAAGATAATAGGGATAATTATGGTGGTGTTCTAGCAGTGCTGACAAGGTATCTAGGGGACTTTTGGCAATAATTTCCTGAGTTTGATATCTATTCACAAAACTCTCAAATCGAGTTTTAAAATCACTAGCCGACTGCACATCCCGAAAATTCTCGATGTAGAGATGGTTATTTCTCCCGACCAATAAAACCGTGTTATTAACAGTTTTTTCCTGCTCAACACTGATAAAAACTTCTTGATAGACAGCCGTAGCTTTAATGTGAGTCAAAGAAAAATTTTCCCGACTAGAAACAGGAAAATTATACTCTTGGACATATTGACAATCTATCCTTTTTGTACTTAACCGAATGCAGTCGAGATAAGCGCGCTGGAAAGAAACCACATAGGCTAAAAACAGCAAGGGAACACCAGTGAGAAAAAAACCCAGAAAAGGACGATATTTAGGAGCTTTATTCTCTAATAAGAGTGTAGTCAGCGTTTTTTGCTTAACTCGCATGGGAAACCCTACAGGTACTTTGTTCTAATTGTACTACAGCTTTTTTCAGCATCCTTCTCAGGATCGATTTATTTAATCTGCTGACGGGGAAAATTGTAATGATTATTCACGAAAATCTGACATCAGTCTCTAGACTGGCTCTATCTTGACCTTTTTTATCTGGATTTGGCACGGTAAAACCCTGTTTATCGAGTTTTTGTAAAGCTTTGGCGGTTTTTTGTTTATTGTTTGCATTTAAAGTAAACGTATAAACAAAGCTGTTTTTATAAGTTTTTATCAATTTCAGAAACTCTATAAGCTCTAAAAAATTATTTATCTAATTTTTACGCTTTAAATCTCACTATAGCTATAGCAGATAAAAATTGAGCCTCTTTCCAAGGAGTGGGTAGATGGTTAATAATGGCGATCAAAGCACTGATAAACAAACTCACCATTCAAGCGCAAATTTAGGAGAACTTCCATGCCTTTAACACTCGCAGTCTACGGAAAAGGTGGCATCGGTAAATCGACAACAAGCTGTAATATTTCGGCTGCTTTAGCCAAAAGAGGCAAAAAAGTCCTACAAATAGGCTGTGACCCCAAGCATGATAGCACCTTCACCCTGACAGGCTTTCTGATTCCCACAATCATCGATACCCTACAAGAAAAAGATTTTCACTACGAAGACATCTGGCCCGAAGACGTTATCTATGAAGGTTACGGTGGAGTCAAATGCGTAGAAGCGGGGGGACCCCCGGCCGGTGCTGGTTGTGGCGGTTACGTCGTCGGGGAAACGGTGAAATTATTAAAAGAATTGAACGCTTTTGATGAATTTGACGTGATTTTGTTCGATGTTTTGGGGGATGTGGTCTGTGGAGGATTTGCCGCACCCTTAAATTACGCCGATTACTGCATAATTGTCACAGATAACGGCTTTGATGCTCTTTTTGCCGCCAATCGCATCGCCGCTTCCGTCCGCGAAAAAGCGCGCACCCATCCCCTGCGACTAGCCGGATTAATTGGTAATCGCACCTCAAAACGCGATTTAATTAATAAATATGTAGATCATGTTCCCATGCCAGTGTTAGAAGTTTTACCCTTAATTGAAGATATTCGCGTCTCCAGAGTTAAAGGTCAAACTCTCTTTGAAATGGCCGACAAGGATCCGATGTTAAGTTATGTTTGTGACTATTATCTCAACATTGCCGATCAGATTTTAGCCAAACCAGAAGGAGTTATTCCCAAAGAATCTGCCGACCGGGAATTATTCACTTTATTATCGGATTTCTATCTTAATGCCGATAAACCCAAAGTTAACGCCGAGGAAGAATTAGACCTGATGATGGTTTAGATTATTTTGTAGGGTGGGTTAGGGACAGCGTAACCCACCAAAACCCACCAATAACCACCAATAAACTCTTTTTCTGGGTGGGTTACGGCGAAGAATTAACTTATTAGTTAATAGCCTAACTTATGGGACAAAATGAGCAACTTTGAGGAATTAAAAGCCACCTTACCGAGGCGATGGTTAGATTACTACCAAAATAATCAAGCTTGGATTAAGTCTTTAATGGATTCTAGAGGCTGGTGGCGAAAAACTCCCGACGGTGGTAAACGTCCCAGTGCTGACATAATTATAGCGGCAGCAACAGCTTTAGAACCTAAGTTATCAGTGTGGATGTATCCCTTTTGTCAACTTAGTTCCGATGGGGACAAACTGGTAGAAGTCTTAGGACTAAATTTTGATTCTGAAAAAAAGGAGTTGGAAAAATCGGAAAAAGAATTACTGATGTCTAATTCGCACACTGAATATCTCAACGGATTCCGAGAAAAACAATTATCAGTCGAAAAAAACAAAGTAATTATTTTCGAGGAATTGCAAGAAATCTTACCAGATAAATGGTTAGATTACTACCAAAATAATCAACCGTGGATTAAGTCTTTAATGGATTCTAAAGATTCGTGGCGAAAAACTCCCGACGGTGGTAAACGTCCTAGTGCTGACATCATTATAGGTGCAATGACCGTTTTAGAATCTCAATTATCAGTGTGGATGTATCCCTTTTGTCAGCTTAATTCCGATGGGAACAAACTGCTAGAAGTTTTAGGATTAAATTTTGATCCTGAGAAGAAACAACTAGAAAAAAAAGAAAGAGAATTAAGTAATTCTTTATATCCTACTGAGGATCCTGTACTGCAAAAAATCCGCCAAGAGTTACAACGAGAAAGGCTGTAAATAAACCAATTTAAAGGAGAACCTAAAAACATGACTGCCACTCAAGAACCGAGCGCTTTACAATTTGATTGTGAAACCGGCAACTATCACACCTTTTGTCCGATTAGCTGTGTTGCTTGGTTATACCAAAAAATCGAAGATAGTTTCTTCCTTGTTATCGGCACAAAAACCTGTGGTTACTTCCTGCAAAATGCCATGGGGGTGATGATTTTTGCTGAACCACGTTATGCCATGGCTGAATTAGAAGAAGGGGATATTTCCGCTCAACTAAAAGACTACGAAGAATTAAAACGCCTCTGCTTACAAATTAAACGAGATAGAAACCCTAGCGTTATCGTTTTTATCGGTACTTGTACCACCGAAATCATCAAAATGGACTTGGAAGGATTAGCACCGAAACTAGAGTCAGAAATCGGTATTCCTATCGTGACAGCGCGCGCTAATGGTTTAGATTATGCCTTTACCCAAGGGGAAGATACCGTCCTCGCTTCCATGGTGCATAAATGTCCCGAAAAAGTTAAGCACGAAGATGAAAAAGAAGAACGGAATGCCATCCAGAAACTCCTAACTTTTGGACGTAAAAAAGAAGAAATTAAACAGGAAGAATCGGAATATAAAGACCATCCTCCTTTAGTTTTATTTGGTTCCGTTCCCGACCCAATTGTGACCAATTTAACCCTAGAATTGAAAAAACAAGGAGTTAAAATTGATGGTTGGTTGCCGGCCAAACGGTTTACTGAATTACCAGTAATTGAAGAAGGTTATTATGTCGCTGGTGTCAATCCTTTTCTATCACGAACTGCCACCACTTTAATGCGTCGTCGTAAGTGTAAATTAATTGGCGCACCCTTTCCCATCGGTCCGGATGGAACCCGCGCTTGGATAGAAAAAATCTGTTCTGTTTTGGGAGTACAACCGCAGGGATTAGAAGAAAGAGAGGCAAAAATTTGGGAAAGTTTAGAGGATTATCTGCAACTTGTGCGCGGTAAATCGGTCTTCTTTATGGGGGATAATTTACTAGAAATTTCTCTGGCACGTTTCCTAATTCGTTGCGGGATGACTTGTGATGAAATCGGTATTCCCTACATGGATAAACGCTACCAAGCAGCCGAATTAGCATTACTAGAAAAAACCTGTAATGATATGGGTGTTCCCATCCCGAAAATCATCGAAAAACCTGATAACTACAATCAGATTCAGCGCATTTACGAGTTAAAACCTGATTTAGTGATTACAGGAATGGCCCATGCAAATCCCTTAGAAGCGCGGGGAATTAACACTAAATGGTCGGTAGAATTTACTTTTGCTCAAATCCATGGTTTTACCAATGCGCGAGATATTTTAGAATTAGCTACTCGTCCCCTGCGTCGCAACAATAACCTCAAGGAATTGGGTTGGGATAAGTTAGTTAAAGAGTCAGCAAAAGTGTAAATTTGTTTTCAAAAGGCTACAATCATCAGGTAAGGAAAATTAATTCCTTACCTTTTTTCTGTGATTGTTTGCCGATTCTGGGGACAATTCTTGTTCAAATGCTCAACAAGTGCATAAAATAAAAGTATCGTCTCCTTTATTCCTTAGAGACTGTTAGGGTTAATATGCAATGCTCATCGGATTTAGTGTCGGCAATTATCGCTCTTTTAAAGATGTAGTAACTCTCAGTATGGTAGCTGCAGAGGATGCCTACGGTAATGATGAGCTTGATAAAAATAATGTTTTTAAGGTTAATCAACAATTTAGTTTACTTAAAAGTGCCGCTATTTATGGAGCAAATGCCAGTGGTAAGAGTAATTTAATTCTGGCATTCAATTTTATGCGACGGTTTGTCATGAATTCTGCAAAATTACAAATCACTGACAAAATAGATGTGGAACCCTTTAGATTAAGTACCGAAACTGTTGATAAACCATCCTTTTTTGAAATAGTTTTTCAGCTAAAAAATAAAACTTATAGATATGGATTTGAAGTAACTCAAAAGCGAGTAGTTTCCGAATGGTTATTTTGTACACCCAGAAGTCGTGAAACTAAAATTTTTAATCGGCAAGGCGATAAAATAGAATATAGCAAAAATATTGAACAAGGTAATATACTAAGAGGATTGACAAAAAAAAATACTCTGTTTTTATCACTAGCGGCTCAATTTAATAATTCTCTAGCGGTGGAAATTGTCTCTTGGTTTAGTCACTTAGGTGTTGTGTCTGGGTTAGATGTGGAATTATTAAAAGCGATTACGCTTGAGCATCTTTCTAATAGACAAGATTTGATTGATGATGTGACTAAGTTAATTAAAAAATTAGATTTAAGTATTGACAATCTCAACCTAGAAATAGAAAGCAGAAAAATTTCCTTAGACAGTCTCCCGCAAGATTTACCGGATGTTGTCAGAAATATCATCAGTCACTCTAGCGGTGAAATAAAGTCCGCTACCATAAAAACCTATCATCCAAAGTATGACTCAACAGGTAAAATGATTGAGTTAGAAATTTTTGATATGGACAATCATGAATCTGATGGAACTAAAAAGATTTTGGCTCTGTCAGCACCGATTTTAGACACTTTGCAAAGAGGGGAAGTTTTAGTAATTGATGAATTGGATGCCAGACTTCATCCTTTAATGACTAGAAGTATAATCGAATTATTTAATTCTCAGAAAACTAATCCCAAAAATGCTCAACTTATTTTTACTACTCACGATATTAATTTACTTAGTCATAAATTTTTGAGGAGGGATCAAATTTGGTTTACCGAAAAAAATCATCAAGGAGCAACAGATTTATATTCTTTGGTGGAATTTGCTGATATTAATAATAATAATACATTTGAAAAAGATTATATTCAAGGTCGTTATGGAGCAATACCTTTTATTGGTGATTTAAGTACAATTATTGGTAATTAGTATGAGTAACAACAGGAATACTTCCGATTATTTGCGTCGCCAAACTAAGACTAGAGAAACAAGAAAAAGATTTTTAATTATTTGCGAGGGAGAAAAAACTGAAGTTAACTATTTTAAGGCTTTTACTGTTCCTAAGAAAATTGAAGTTAGGGTGAAAGGTGAAGGTAAAAATAGCTTGAGTTTAGTAGAAAAAGCTATTAAGATGATAGATAATCTAAAAAAAGATGACTCATTTGATCAAATCTGGTGTATTTTTGATAAAGATAACTGTTCTAAAGAGCAATTTAATCAAGCAGAAAGACTGGCTAAAGAAAACAATATCAAGATTGCCTATTCTAATGAAGCTTTTGAAATTTGGTTTATTTTACACTTTCAATATCTGGATATTGCCACATCCCGAAGTGAATACCCAAAAATTTTAAATACTCAGATGAAAAAGTGTAAATTATTAAACGAAAAAGAACAATATGCAAAAAATCGAGAGGATATGTACGAAAAATTAAAGCCATACCAGACAACAGCAATCACTAATGCAGCAAAACTTATTCAAGATAGAGATGAAGCCAAAAAACATCCTTTTGATGCCAATCCCTCAACCACAGTACAGGAATTAGTGCAAGAACTTAACATCAATAGTCGTCCTTAAGCTTGATTTTCTTTTGTCAATAATTAAATATTTAATTTTAATTAAAACCTAAAGTTGTTATAATAACTAAAAGCCTATTTAACCAAAGTAACTGCTCTTAATTTGATTTAAATGTCCAATAACTTATCTCACCAAAAACCCTATCATCTCAACTTTAGCAGTGAGGATTTAGGCACGGCAAAACCGACTATCACCCTATTATCGGGGGAACCAGAACGCTCACGCTATATTGCTGAAACTTATTTACAAAATGCACGTTTACTATCGGATTATCGCGGATTAAATAGTTATCTTGGCTATCTAGATAATTCTACCCCAATCCTTCTGGCTACCAGTGGCATGGGTGCGCCATCTTTGAGTATTGTGGTTAATGAATTAATACAGGTGGGAATTAAAACTATTATTCGTATTGGTACTTGTGGCGCAATTCAAAATAGAATAAAAATTGGTGATATTATTATCTCCCAAGCGGCTTTATGTAGGCAAGGTGCAGCTAATGATATTGCTCCTCCGGAATATCCCGCAGTGGCGGATCCTTTTTTGACAGTTGCTCTAGTCAAATCGGCTCAATTTTTGGGAGTAAATTATCATGTAGGTATTACCGCTTCTGTGGATAGTTTTTATGAAGGACAGGAAAGAATCCTGTCTTCTGCTAACCCTTATCTTCAGCGCCATTTAGAGGGAATCACGGAAGAATATCGACGTTTAAATATTCTCAATTATGAAATGGAAGCGGGAACTTTATTTAAAATGGCGGGGGTTTATGGATTTACTGCCGCTTGTATTTGTGCTGTGATTGCCGAAAGAAGCAAAGAGGAAGGGATTAGTTTAGAAAGCAAACAACAGGCTATCGAAAAAGCGATTCAGGTGGCAATATTGACCGTTAGCAACCTCTCCCTATCCTCGATTAATTAACTTTCAGAAATCATCTTCATTAAGACTTCCTCTTTTTCCTGACTTTGGGGATAACAGGAGATAAGTTTAGCGCGTAATTCTTGGGACAAAATAATTGATCGCCTTGTATAATTAGGGTACATTAATTTGCTCAAAAAAGTGTATTTTTTGGCGAATATGTAATAATTTTTGACAAAAGTAAATTCTCACCCCAAAAAATTCGCTTATTCTTAGTCTTCTAAGCTAATTTTGACCGGATTAACTTGCCATCGGTAAAGTCAAAAACTTTAGCGACGAGACGATTATAAGGTGAGATAATGGGAAAAAATTGGTTTTAGCTTTAAGAATCATATTATGTCAGACGCAACGCAGTTAACACCGGAAAAAATTGCTCAGTACCGTATTCAATTTGCGGACAATGAGAACGCTTTAATTGCACTTGATGTTATTGAGGAATGGGAGGGAGATTTAGCAGATGCTGCTGAGTCTATTGCCACTCGTAACGGGATTGAAGGGGTAGAAGATAATGCTGATTTTCGTTGGTTTGCTATTGTTCTTAATAAATGTCGGGATTCTATTTGTCAACCGAAGTTGCGAGAAAAATATTTACCCGCACTTATCCCTACTTTAACAGGTATTATTGTAGGATATTTGATGTGTCCTCCGCAAGTCGCGGGAATTTTATCTGCTATAGTTGCTGTTTATATTCAGGATCAAGGACTGGATAAATTTTGTCAAAATTATCCTGATTCTTAAACTCAGATCTTACCCCTGATATTAAAAACCCGATTTTTAGAGGCAGAAAAAATCGGGTTTTTTGGACTTTTGGATAATGCTGCAATATCTGAGTTAAATCCCTGTTGCGATAAATGCTGTCCAATAATAGGGATTGGCAAAGGGATAGGGTTGACGTTTAACCGCAGCTTCTAATAAGTCTTGGAATTTTCTTCTATCCCGTTTACTCTCAAAGACTCGATCGAGTAATTGCTGGAATTTTTGACTATCTTTAATTCTGGCTAATTTTTTACTGTTCAATGTTCTTAACCATGTTTGTGTATTATTTAAAACAATGGCAATACTCCCTTGATCTTGGATAGAAATCTGTTTAAGATCGTGATAAAATTTAGCCATAAATAACGTGGTTGCTAGGGGATCTACTGTCCAAAGGGTGCTAACGACACTAGAACTTCCTGCAAATAGAAACCCACTCGGTAAACCCACATATTCATCACTAATACTATCAGCTTTACTTTCTATTATACCACTTTCACAAGCAGAAAAAGTGACTAAACGACATTCTCTTAAGTCAAATTTTTCAAATACTTCTGCTAGAGTAAGGTTAGCTGATTTTCCTAAGTTACCGTCTGGATCTGCTAACATTAAAGCGGAATCTCTAGGGGATTCATTATTAAATTTACCATGACAGGAAAAATGAATACAATGAGATTCTTGTAACTCTTGACGACGATTTTCTAGGGTTTGTTCTGATGCTTCTAATTCCCCAATAATAATGGTTTTTTCAGTGGCAAATCCTTGACTAATTCTCTCGATTTCTAGATTTGCACCTAAGAGAGGTTTTAGGTCTTTTCTGGTGGGGTTTTTAATGGCAAAAAGACGAGTAAAGTTTTCTCGCTGTGATAATTTTACCAGTTTTAAAAGTTGGCAACTGGGAACGTATCCTACACCTTTAGTAAAGCGTTGATAGAGAAATTGTCCATTGTTTAGGGGTAAACAATGAAGGGGAATAATATGTAAAAACCAATGGGGAATTAGGATGAGACGATCGCAGGATTTAGGAATCAGTTCTAAAAGTTCATCAATGTGGAGAATTTCTGATAGTTGATTTAAACAATCATTAAGATTATTAATCCACGCGGTTTTATTATTTTCATAAGCGTCACGATAATCTTTAATAAAATTAATCAATTTTTCTCGATCTTCTGCTGAAGATTGCCAAACTTTAACCCCTTTCACCTCACTATTCCCCCCTTTCAAAGGGGGGCTAGGGGGGATAACAATAAACGCCATAATACTATCCCCTGCAATATACCATTCTAAGATGGCAGTATCTTGATCAATTAAGGATTGAATGTCACTTAGAGGAATGCTTTCAACCTTTTGAGTTAAGCTAAAAGTGCGATCTATGGGAGTTATTTCACGGTCAATGAGTTGATTTAATTCTTGTTTTAACTGATTGAGGTGAGTATAGTCATTTAAGATGGGTTGTCTTTGTTGATCTAGGGTTAAAATTCCTCCCCGATTGCGGGTTTGTTCTTGGATGGCTAACTGTTGTTCTTCCCCAATAATGGCACGACGGAGGCGATCTAATTCCGTGATAATAGTTGGGGGGATATTACCTTTAGGATAGATATCGCGGTCGGTAAGCAATTGGACTAGATAGCGGGTTTTGCTGCGTTCAACGTATTCTAAGGCGCAATCTGGTTGATTGAGGTTGAGATAGGATTGAACAATGCCATGATAAACATCCATTGCCTCGGAGAGAATTTCTTGTTGTCGTTGGGGGTTTAAGGCTTCGAGTCGGGTATTTTCTACTGCTTCGATAGCTAAGTTGTAGCCTTTGATGGCGGTTTCCCAGTCTTCGATCAGGTTAGCAGTATCTCCTAAGTTTCGTCCTGTTCTTAAACAGTCTATAGGAAAAGCAGTCGGGGTTCTTATTTCTAAAGAAAGGTTAAAAGCAGCGATCGCTAACTCTAGATTATCTGTCCTTTCCTCTTTAATGCGATTTCTATAAACTAACCCCAGATTATTTTGTGTACTTGCCCAATGTTCAGGAAAGGCTTCACGGGTACGGACTTCTAATGTTAAGTTTAAAGCGGTGATTGCTAACTCTAAATTATCTGCCCTTTCCCCTCTGATACGATATAGATAAACTAATCCCAGATTATTTTGTGTCGTTGCCCATTCATAAGGAAAGGATTCACGGGTATATATTTCTAAAGACAGGTTATAAGTGGCGAACGTTAACTCTAAATTATCTGCCCTTTCCCCTCTGATACGATCTAGATAAGCATTCCCTAGATTATTTTGTGACCTTGCCCATTCATAAGGAAAGGATTCACGGGTTAATACTTCTAATGACAGATTATAAGCGGTAATCGCTAACTCTAAATTATCTGCCCTTTCCCCTCTGATGCGATCTAGATAAGCATTCCCTAGATTATTTTGTGACCTTGCCCATTCACAAGGAAAGGCTTCATGGGTATGGACTTCTAATGACAGGTTATAAGCGGTAATCGCTAACTCTAGATTATCTGCCCTTTCCCCTCTGATACGATTTAGATAAGCATTCCCCAGATTATTTTGTGACCTTGCCCATTCATAAGGAAAGCTATCACGGGTTAATACTTCTAATGACAGGTTATAAGCGGTAATCGCTAACTCTAAATTATTAGCCCTTTCTCCTCGGATACGATCTCCATAAGCTATCCCTAGATTATTTTGTGTCATTGCCCATTCATAAGGAAAGCTATCACGGGTTACTACTTCTAAAGACAGGTTATAAGCGGTGATCGCTAACTCTAAATTATTAGCCCTTTCCCCTCTGATACGATTTCTATACGCTTCTCCCAGATTGTTTTGTGTACTCGCCCATTCATAAGGAAAGGCTTCACGGGTACGGACTTCTAAAGACTGGTTTAAAGAAGCAATCGCTAACTCTAGATTATCGGATCTTTCTCTTCTGATGCGATCTCCATAAGCTATTCCCAGATTGTTTTGTGTACTCGCCCATTCATAAGAAAAGGCTTCACGAGTTAATACTTCTAATGACAGGTTATAAGCGGTAATCGCTAACTCTAAATTATTAGCCCTTTCTCCTCGGATACGATCTCCATAAGCTATCCCTAGATTATTTTGTGTCATTGCCCATTCATAAGGAAAGGCTTCACGGGTACGGACTTCTAAAGACTGGTTTAAAGAAACGATCGCTAACTCTAGATTATCTGCCTTTTCCCCTCTGATGCGTTGACTATAAGCTATTCCCAGATTATTTTTTAATATTGCCCAATATTCAGGAAAAGCTTCACGAGTATATACTTCAAAAAGGGTCTGATAGCCTGTAATGGCAATTTCCAGATTATTAGCCCGACTTCCCAAGGGAAAATCTTGAATTATGTGACATAAATTTCCAATTACTCCAGCATCTTGAAGTTTATTGCGTAAGTTTTCAATAACCCCCACAATATCTGCTACATCTTCGATATTCCTTTTAGAAAAACATTTTCTAGCGAATTGTTGCAACAGTTGGGCAAAAGTATCATCTAACAGATGTTGACGGCGTTGTAGGATAGGATAAACCACCGCAGGATCGCTATCACTCTCGTATTCTGCTTGTAATACTTCTAATAAAAACCCCTGATATTCCTCTATACTTCTCGCTTGAGGGTTGAGAAACTGCCCCAACTGTTGCGCCATATTCCGTAACCGAGCCGCATGATTATTTCCTTGTTGTTCTAACTCTGTTGCATAGTTTTCCATCATATGCAAAAATTGGGGATCAATCAATTCCTGATTTGCTTGCAGAATATTGGGTTCCTCACCATCAGTACAAGCGAGCAACTTTTCTATTAAATTAACATAAGCTTGGGCGCGTTGTTCATTCATTGTCTGTACTGTGATTAGAATGATTGAATGAGGGACTATGATGTTTTTTGGCGGATGACTCTATGATAGGATGAGTCCCCTTGATATAGGGCGATTATGACACAGAATGCTATAGAGGATATTAACTATAAACGCTCAAACTCATCAACTCTTAATCCCGCTTGCCTTAAAATACTGCTAATTGTACCGATTGTTCCCTGTTATAAGGAGGTAACAATCCTTGTCATTTTTCCTTCGGGAGTATCCTTGGCAAACTTAACATGACTCCCCTTTTGACTAACAACTTCAAACCCTGCCGCTTCCAACTTGCGTTTAATCTCACGATAAGATAAAGGCTTAAGCGGCATTGATTTCTACCTCTATCTTCTGTAATCGGGGAATAACTGTCGCACAAGGCGGTTCAAAATGTAATTCTAAAGCCTCTTGCAGATTGTTTAACGCCTCGGTTTCCGTTTCCCCTTGACTAGCAACATCAACCTCTAAACATTGGGCAACAAACCAATTATCTTCTTGAAAAATTCTCGCTGTAAGTACCTGTCTCATTTTCACTTTCCTGATTGAGCTTTCCATGATTATAGGTCAGGCTAGAATGACAGTCAATTAAATAATCATATAGATCATGCTTTAGACTTCTACATAACAAGATTCTATACTTTATATCCCGTAACCAAGCAACAGGAGTATTATTTCTTTGTTCTTCTAACCCTGTTGCATAGTCTTCCATCATTGTCTGTACTGTGATTGATGTGATTATGTGATGAACTTTGATTTTTTTTGAGAGAGAGCGACCTTATGATATAGTGTGATACAATAAATATTCGTGATTGTCAAGGGTGGTCGCTGCCAAATTTGTTTGATATATTCCAAGTTTCTGCCTTAGAACATATCAAACAAATTACTTTTCTGCACAAATAACTGTCATTACAGCAACTTCTTTGTCCAATTGATCTCCTATTTCATCTTCAACAACGTCCAGATCGTAATCCATTTGTAATCCCAGCCAAAATCGCGGTGACATATCAAAATAACGAGCTAACCGAAGAGCTATATCCGCCGTGATACACCGCTTTCCGTGAACGATTTCGTTAATACATTGTTCAGGAACTCCAAGAGCCAGAGCTATTTGATTCTGACTAAGGTTCATTGGCTTGATAAATTCCTCTAAAAGAACCTCACCGGGATGAATTGGCATTAGTTTATCTTCATTCATTATTTTACCTCAATGATAATCAACGATTTCTACGTCTAGAGCATCACCGTTTTGCCAGACAAAGCAAATTCACCATTGATCGTTAACCCGAATGCTATATTGACCTTCCCTGTCACCAACCAGACGTTCCAATCGATTTGCTGGTGGGACACGAAGATCTTGCAGGGTTTCCGCACGATTAAGCATCCGCAATTTTCGCAATGCCACTTGTTGGATATCTAATGGCAATTTACGCGAATGTTTACGTTCAAAAACTTTTTGAGCTTCTTTATCTTTAAAGTTTTGGATCACTCTCTAAACAATTTCTTATCCTACTTCTAAGTATATGACGTAAGGATGCTCCAATGGCAGAACTGGTTGGGGAACAGGCCAGACAGGGACTTCTGCGAATGCGTCTGGGGCCAAGATGACGCGACGACGAATGAGCGCGGTAGCCTTCATGTTGGATATACTAACAACACCTTAGCCTATTGTCAATGTCCCCAACAGTTAAAAACACCTCATATTCTTCTATATTTCTCGCTTGAGGATTGAGATATTGCCCAAAGTTTTGTGTTAAATCAATCTGCATGGTTATTATTGTATCCTTATTATTTTAACCCCGTTGCATAGTTTTCCATCACCTGCAAAAATTCGGGATCGATCAATTCCTGATTAGCTTGCAGAATATTAGTTCGTTCATCATCATCAGTACAAGCGAGCAACTATTCAATTAAATTAATATATGCTTGGGGGCGTTTTTCGTCCATAACCTTAATCCGATGCTTTTACAAAAGTTTTTTAAATTCTTCAATAGACATTCCAGCACCTTTAATAATTGTTCCCATTGTATAAGCATTAATTGGATTAGCTCTGGGAATTGTTAAGATATGCTCTCCATCAGTCATTGTAATATGTTTACCCTGTCGAACAATCCTAAATCCTGCTTTTTCAAAGGCTTTAATGGCTCGTTGATGATTAATTCCGGGAAGACTAGGCATGATTTAATTCAACTTCCACATAACAAGATTCTACACCTTGATTCAATTCCTCGGCAACTTCTAAATAAGACACAATAGCATCTTGAATATTATTGAGAGCTTCTTCTTTTGTTGTACCTTGAGAAGCACAGCCGGGTAAACCAGGACACCAAACAGCATATCCTTCTTCTGTTTGCTTAAGACTGACTTTATACTGCATATTTTTATAATAATAATCGTTGTCAGTTATTATAGCACGGCCATCATTAATCTCTGCTTCTGCTTGTAATACTTCTAATAAAAACCCCTGATATTCCTCTATAGTTCCCGCTTGAGGGTTGAGATATGTCCCCAACTGTTGCGCCATATTCCGTAACCAAGCCGCAGGATTATTATTTCCTTGTTCTTCTAACCCTGTTGCATAGTTTTCCATCACCTGCAAAAATTCGGGGTCAATCAATTCCTGATTTGCTTGCAGAATATTATTGAGTTCCTCATCATCAGTACAAGCAAGCAACTGTTCAATTAAATTAACATAAGCTTGGGTGCGTTGTTCATTCATCGTCTTAACTATGATTTTTGTGATTATGTGAGGGACTGTGATTTTTTTCGAGAGAGCGACCCCATGATGTGATCTAATACAATAAATAGTCGTGATTGTCGAAAGATAACCTAATCATAGTCTATCATTCAATCATTCTAAATCATAGTTTAGACATTGAATTGTCAAAAACAACCTAATCATAGTCCATCATTCAATCATTATAATCATCGTCTTAACTATGATTTTTGTGATTATGTGAGCGACTGTGATTTTTTTCGAGAGAGCGACCCCATGATGTGATATAATACAATAAATCGTCGTGATTGTCGAAAGATAACCTAATCATAGTCTATCATTCAATCATTCTAAATCATAGTTTAGACATTGAATTGTCAAAAACAACCCAATCATAGTCCATCATTCAATCATTATAATCATAGTTTTGACATTGAATTATCAAAGACAATCTAATCAAAATCCTCACTTCATCATCTAAATCCTAGCCATGACTTTTATTAATCCCCAATACCCTGAAAGTGAACTAACAGGTAAAATTATTGGTTGTGCAATGGAAGTTCACCGTATCTTAGGAAATGGTTTTCAAGAAGTAATTTATCAACGTGCTTTGGCAAAAGAAATGAACCTACAGGGATTATCTTTTTCGAGAGAACACGAAATGCCGATCTTTTATAAAGATGATCAAATAGGTACAAGACGAGTTGACTTTTTTGTTGAAGGTAAAGTGATGGTAGAATTAAAAGCCGTTATTCAACTTGAAGATGTTCACTTAGCACAAGCTATCAATTATCTCGAAGCTTATGGGTTAGATATTGGATTATTGCTTAATTTTGGAAATATCAGTTTACAGTTTAAAAGAGTTCACAAGCCTAAAAGAAAACCTAACTATAACTAGAAATAATTGAAGTGTATAAAACTTAAAATCCTAGTCCATCAAACAATCATAAAAATCATAGTTTAGACGTTTTTACAAAGCATTTTTGGGGCGACGGTTCCAGAATTCGGGCTAGTCAAGGACTAAACCCGAACTTGACCGAGTTTTTTAATCCTCTAAACTAATCTTGACCGGATTAACTTTCCAAATCTCTTGACAATATTCCCAGATTGTGCGATCGCTAGAGAATTTGGCCATACGAACCGAGTTGAGAATCGACATCCGCGTCCACTTGTCTCGATCGCGATAAGCTTCACTTACCTGTTCCTGACAATCAGCGTAGGATTGATAATCAGCTAAAAGCATATACTGGTCATCGTAGAGGAGAGAATCGACGATCGGCCCGAATAATTCCGTGTCACCATGGCTAAAATAACCACTCTTGATCCGATCGATCACTCCCTTCAATTCGCGATTATTTTTGTAATAGCTCATCGGTTCATAACCGTGGGCCTTCTTAGCATAAACTTCTCCTGCTGTCAAGCCAAAAAGGAAGAAATTTTCTGCTCCTGCTTCCTCGCGAATTTCGATATTAGCACCGTCCAGAGTCCCGATGGTGAGGGAGCCATTCATGGCAAACTTCATGTTACCGGTTCCGGAAGCTTCCTTACCCGCCGTGGAAATCTGTTCGGACAGATCCGCCGCCGGATAGATGCGTTGACCCAAAGAAACGTTAAAGTTAGGCAGGAAAACCACTTTTAAACGACCTCTGACATCAGGATCCTTATTCACAATTTCAGCCACAGCATTAGTTAACTTAATAATTAACTTCGCCATAAAGTAACCGGGGGCTGCCTTACCACCAAAGATAAAAGTGCGCGGCACGATATCGATCTGAGGGTTCTGTTTAATGCGATTATAAAGGGCGATAATGTGCAGAACTGCCAGATGTTGGCGTTTGTATTCGTGAATCCGTTTTACCTGCACATCGAAAATCGAATTAACATCCACCTCGATATTGCGGGTTTTCAGCATATAAGCCGCTAAATCGGCCTTATTCGCCTGTTTAATTTCATACCAACGCTGACGGAATTCAGGATCATCAAGGTATTGTTCCAGTTTTCGCAATTCCTTCAGGTCTTTTAACCAATCATCGCCGATTTTTTCGGTAAATAGTGCCGATAATTGGGGATTGCTCAATAAAATCCACCGGCGCGGGGTGACACCATTGGTTTTATTGTAGAATTTTTCTGGCCAGAGCATGGCAAACTCTTTCAGGGTGTCTTTTTGCAGTAACTCCGTGTGTAAGGCAGCGACTCCGTTAATCGAGTGACTACCCACACAGGCTAAATTAGCCATGCGAATTTGTTTATTACCCCAACCAGCTTCTTCAACTATCGACAATTTGCCCAATAACTCCTCGTTATCGGGAAACCAAGTCCGCACATCCTCAAGGAAAAAGTGATTGATCAGATAGATAATTTCTAGATGTCGGGGCAGCAGTTTGCCAAGTAAATCCGCCGACCAACGTTCCAGGGCTTCCGGCAATAGGGTATGATTGGTATAGGCGAAGGTTTTTTGGGTAATTGCCCAAGCTTTTGACCATTCTAAGCCGTTTTCATCCACTAACAAACGCATTAACTCGGCGATCGCAATGGCGGGGTGAGTGTCGTTCAGTTGAATAGCGGCGGTTTCGTGGAAATTTTGCAGATTTTTGTGGCTTTTTAGGTGAATGCGAATTAAATCTTGCAGGGAAGCGGCCACAAAAAAGTATTGTTGGGCGAGACGTAATTCGCGACCGGCGGGGGTGTTATCGTTGGGATAAAGGACTTTAGAAATGGTTTCCGCGTCCATTTTTTCGGCCACGGATTGATCGTATAACCCGGCGTTAAAAGCCTCAAAATTAAACGATTCACTCGCTTCTGCTTTCCAGAGACGCAAAGCGTTAACCGTGTTGGTTTTGTAACCTGGGACGGGGGTATCGTGGGGAATGGCTAAAACCCGACGTTCCGGCAGCCATTGTACCCGTTCCTGTCCCTTATCATCGTGATAGATTTCCGTCCGGCCTCCCAGTTTTACTTCCACACTTTCATCGGGACGGGGTAATTCCCAAGGATTGCCGAAGCGCAGCCAGTTATCGGGGATTTCCACCTGCCAACCGTCTTGGATGATTTGATGGAAAATGCCAAATTCGTAGCGGATACCGTAACCGATAGCGGGAATTTCTAGGGAAGCGAGGGAATCGAGGAAACAAGCCGCTAAACGCCCTAAACCGCCGTTTCCGAGGCCGGGATCTGGTTCCTGTTCGATGATTTCCTCAAAATCAAGACCTAATTCCTCGATCATCTCTTTGATTAGGTCGTAAATACCCAAATTAGCGAGATTATTACCTAAATACCGCCCCATGAGAAATTCGGCGGAGAAATAGCAGACGAGTTTAACTTTTTCTTGTTTGTAGGTGTCGGTGGATTTCAGAAAACGACGCAGCAGGCGATCGCGAACGGTGTAGGCAAGGGCGACATAGTAATTGTAGGGACTGGCATTAGTGCGGTTAACCCCTTGCAAATAAAACAGATTGTCCAGAAAAGCCCGTTTTAGGGTTTCGGGACTCATGCCCGTGCGATCATCTTCGACTAAAGTGGGGCATTGAAGTGCTTCAGTCCCATCAGCTAGGGTGTAGGTTGTCTCCATCGGTTTTTGTTGTCCATATATTCGGGAGTTGATCGCCGCTCAGATTCTGATGACGATATCCTTTATAGTTTACTTGTTACCTTTTGGAGAGACTCAGACATTTAGATTTCTATTGGTTTTGAGGGGAACGGCGATCGCAATTGCCGCCAAAAAAAGGGTGAACCCTGTTCACCCTCCGACAATTATTCACAAAAAAAGCTTAATAGCGTTTTTTTCTGTCACCACCACCACCATTGAAGGGCGCACGCTCTTCACGCTCGCGGGCCTGGTTAACTTTAATTGCTCGTCCCATCCATTCAGCACCATCCAGGGCGGCAATTGCGGCGGTTTCCTGGGCTTTATTTTCCATTTCCACGAAGGCGAAACCGCGTTTGCGGCCTGTCTCACGATCCACGGGAATATGGACTCTTTGAACCTTGCCGTAGTCTGCAAAGACTTCGGTTAGATCCTCTTGGGAAATCTCGTAAGAGAGATTACCAACAAAAATAGACATAATACTTGAATCCTCGATCAATACTCGAAACGGTGTGGAGACACAAAATTCAGGGAGAAGCCGAACAATACTAAAGTAAAAGACTTACCGAGTTAATACTGAAAACGAACTTGAACACCAATCTTGACTCTCGCCTCGATCATAACACGAAAAGACTAGAGTTAATGTTAACTTTTATTCTCCGGGGGAAGAGACTGTTTTGGCTATCGGTGGCTACTCCCTCAACCGCCAGCTTTTTTCTCCCGACGAAATAACCAAATCATCAGGGCTACCACACCGATTTGTAGGGCAAAATTGGGTAAGGCGGTGGCTACGTCCCTTGCTGCCGCTAATTGGGCCAGAAAAACCACCGCACCGATAAAACCAGAAGCCCCTAAACCGAGATAGAGAAATTGCCGCAGCCCTCGATAGGGATTGGCCGCTTCCGCTTTCAAGCGGGCGTATTTTTGGGGATCAAGTCGAGGGGATTTGCTCATAAAAAAATTTTTCTAGCTGTGTATCTATTGTCCGTGATATAATCGGAAGTTGGCAATGTGCCGATGTAGCTCAGTGGTAGAGTAGTTGATTCGTAATCAATTGGTCGTGGGTTCAAATCCCATCATCGGCTTGGGGTTTTACCTCCCCAAATTTGACTAAGAAATACTGGTACAGTGGTTAAATGCCTTGATTTTGTTGCGGCTATGGCAACGGATTTGCGGCTCTCTTGGGTTTGGTGGGTAAAATCTATGCTCAGATACATTCCTACTGGCGAGCGAATGGAACGAACCACAAAGACACAAAGGACACAAAGATTGATCGCTCCTATATAAGTTAAACTTATCACACAAAGAGTAAGAGAGCCGATTTGCTTCAATAAGCCATTTTAGCAGCAAACAAGAGGTAAAAGAGTTAATTGCTCGAACCGATCGCTCCCTATTTCGGGCGAAAGCTTTGGGAAAAAATCAGCTAGTTACTGAAGAAAAGGTTGAATAATTTCTGCGATCGCTTGACGTTGGCAATCGTCATATCCCCAGCGCTCTAGAAAGGCTTGATATTCTCCTTGTTCCCTATTTAAACTGGTGGCTAATTGTTGTAATTTTTCCCCCAGGGCTGGCGATAATAACTGCTTAATTAGTTGACCAGTTTTTTCCTGGACTCTCTCAGAACCTTGAGCGTTTTCTTCATCTCCTTGACCGCGATGATAGATAACCATTGCCGTGGACATAGCCAGATTTTTGACTAATAATTCATTCACCAATATCGGGGAAGTTTTTAAAGCAGTGATTACTTCTAAACTAGGATATTCCGTATAGGATAAATCGCTGGTTAAGTAAGTGACAAAAAATCCTCTGGCTCCATTTTCTGTCGAGACTAACTCAGTAAGTTTTTGAGTGATTGTATTGGCATCTAAAAACTCAATTTGAAGTAGTAAATCTTGAGTTTGTTGGATAGCATTTTCAAAGCTTATACTCATACCCATACCTAGCCTTCTGTGAAGTTTAAGAGAAAAATACTAAGCATCTAAAGCATTCAACCAATTAGTTAAATCCTCCACTGTCGAAAAATCAAATAAAGCTTCCCCCGCTCGTTCCAGATCATCAATATTCAAGGTCATAATCCGACTCTCTATATCCACATCAATAGCTCCTAACTTACGTTTAATCAGGCGAACAATTAGATTTCTTTCTCTTGCTAAACCCCGTTCTAAACCCTGTTCTAAACCCTGTTCTAAACCCTGTTCTAAACCCTGTTCTAAACCGCGGCGCATCCAACTGGTGGTAATCTGCATAACTCCCTCCTGTTCGGGTTGAATAAATGTGCTAATCTCCTGTTGAAATTCTATCTCCTCGGACGAGTTGAGATTGAGATAGGTATCGACAAAGCCTGAAATCAATTGCATTCTAGCAGCATCTAATCTTAATGTTACCAATAATCTTAGACATTGTGCCTTAACTTTTGCTCTATCCCGAGGGGCAATTTTCATCTTCGCCATCAAAGCGGCGGCGACGGGATTAGCTTGATTGAGAAAATCTCGCCAATGCAAGCGATTTAACTGGACAACTTGATAGTTAAATTCTAACACTTTTAAGTCAGGAAACTCAATTTTGTATTGACGAATTGCTTCTTTTTGTGGACGATCATAGGAGAATATGACAATGGGATAAACTGGTAAGGCAAATTTTTGATGCAGACGAGCGAAATAAGTAAACATTCGCCGATTAAATTCCGGTTGAGAGCTAGACTGTGCTTCTAGATGAATTAAGAAAAATGATGATTGTCCTCGAAATTGAACTTGGGCGACTAAATCACTTTCATACTTTTCTCCTTCCGTGACATCGGTAAAGACTTCTTTGTCTAAAAATGTGATCTGATTAGGCTCTAAATAATTAATAACCTCGGGAAAAAACAACTGAATAAATTCAACAAAAAAAGTCGAAATTAATTCCTTAAATAAACGATCATGGTCAATAATATTATTCATACATAGCAGTTATCCTAATGGTGAGGTAGAAAGTTTTCGTTTTGGGGAGTCGGTCGCCGGCCGTCGATATCAAAATTAGGTTACACTTCATCTTTAGGATAAAGGCGGTCAATTACTCGTTAAGACTACACCAGAACAGGGAGCTGCGGAGAAGAAGTCCGAGCATTTGTACTAAAATATCTAATAGACGGCTAACTGCTATATTTTCTGATGACGATATAAATAGCAAAAACTATAGACGAATAGCTATGAGCTTTGGTGAAGAATTTGAATTACTGCTGCGGGCCCGTTACCCTCTCATCTATATTACCACCCTAGAAGAAGAACGTCTCGAAAAAGCGATCGCCGATATTGCCAAACAGAGCCATAACCGTGCTGTCTATGTCTGGGATTTTGTGGATGGTTATCAAGATAATCCCAATAATGAGAACTTTGCTCGGCGTAATCCCCTCCAAGCTCTTGAATTCGTCGAAAAGCTGCCGACTAACATCGCCGCGATCATAATTTTACGCGATTTCCAGCGCTTTTTAGAAGATATTGCCATCGCCAGAAAATTGCGAAATCTGGCCCGTTCCCTGAAATCTCAGCCCAAAAACCTAATTATTGTCGCTCCCGAACTGTCTATCCCCTCGGATCTAACCGAAGTAATCACCGTCGTCGATTTTCCCCTCCCCAGTGGCGAAGAAATTAAACAGGAAATTCAGCGATTAATCGCTGCCACCGGACAACCCGTCAAAGAACCACTCCTTGATGAATTAGTGCTTTCTGCCCAAGGATTATCCCTAGAGAGAATTCGTCGGGTTTTAGCCAAATGTTTAGCCAGTCACGGCAAAATTGAGCCAGAGGACGTGGAATTAATTTTGGCAGAAAAACGCCAATCGATTCGTCAAACCCAGATATTAGACTTTTATCCCGCCACAGAGCAGATTTCTGACATCGGCGGCCTAGATAACCTCAAAGATTGGCTGATTCGTCGCGGTGGTGCCTTTAGTGAACGCGCCCGCGCCTACGGTTTACCCAATCCCCGGGGTTTACTATTGGTGGGAATTCAAGGGACGGGTAAATCCCTGACAGCGAAAGCTATTTCCCATCATTGGCACTTACCCCTACTGCGTCTAGACGTGGGGCGTTTATTTGGCGGATTGGTGGGAGAATCGGAATCGCGTACCCGTCAGATGATTAATCTCGCCGAAGCTTTAGCTCCCTGTGTGCTGTGGATAGACGAAATCGATAAAGCTTTCGCCGGAGTGGATGGGAAAGGCGACGGGGGAACCACCGGGCGGGTTTTCGGGACTTTTATCACTTGGTTAGCCGAGAAACAATCGCCGGTTTTTGTCGTCGCTACAGCTAATAACATCCAATCTCTGCCCCCGGAAATGTTGCGAAAAGGACGCTTCGATGAGATATTTTTTGTCGGACTACCTAGCCAAAAGTCCCGCGAGGAGATTTTTAGCGTTCATTTAGGGAAAGTGCGGCCCCATAATCTGAAAAGTTATGATATAAAGCGATTAGCCTACGAAACTCCCGATTTTTCGGGGGCGGAAATCGAACAAACCATCGTGGAAGCGATGCACATCGGTTTTAGTCAAAATCGCGACTTTAGCACCGATGATGTGCTTGAGGCCGCTAGTCAGATTATACCCCTGGCCCGCACTGCCCAAGAACAGATTCAATTTCTACAGGATTGGGCTAAGTCCGGTAAAGCTCGTTTAGCCTCTCGCGATGATCGTTTTAATGTTAATCCTAACAGTTAATTTAGCACCAATATGAAGCGTTTATCTGGTTTATTGCAATTCATGGTCGGTTTTGTCCTAGGAGTGGCGATTTTAGTCGGTGGGGCCACTGCTGTCGCCTATATGCTTCTCTCTGGCATGAATTCTAATCCTCCTAAACCCGTCTTTACCGAGGAGAAAAAAGAGGAAACTAAGGAGGAAAAAGCTGCTAAATCCATCCCCACTACTCCCGTCCAAGAACAACCCCAAGCTGAGGTGAAAGAGTCTCCCACAGCTGCACCGGCACCAAAAGCTGCCCCGAAACCCAGTCCCGAAGCAAGAAAAAAAGAAACTACATCCGAGGGTTATCAAGCGCGGGTGACATGGCAAAGCGGTTTAAGTTTGCGCTCTGAACCTACCAGTGAATCGACTCGTCTCGGCGGTCTGGATTATAATACTAAAGTCAGTGTGGTGGGAACCAGCAGCGATGGCCAATGGCATCGCGTGCGTCTGTCCGATGGTCGCGAAGGTTGGATTAAAGCGGGTAATATTTCTAGAGTCGAGTAAATATTTAGAAGGGTTAGGTTTTAGGTTTTCTAAATCTACCCCTTTCCCTAATCAGTAATTGGACAAAGTTAAATTGACACTCTGGCAGGAGAGAACCCCAGAACTGCTAAACTCCAGAAGTCAAAAATATCTGTGATTAATCCTGTCTGGGTACTTAATCACTACTTCAAGAGCGATTATCGCGATTAACTTTTCTGATTAACCAATAACTTGCCGCTAAAGCTAAGGTTCCGACGGTGAGGGCAATTAAATCATCTTTACTGTATTTATTGGGGTCAAAAATAATAATTTTTCGAGAGATGGCAATTAAAGCCGTAACTACGACTAATTCAACCTGTACGATGTGTTTTCTTAGGTAAGCAGTGACGTTTTCTAATAACTCTAAAGCGATCAAAATATTGAGAAATAATCCGAAGATTTCAATTAAAGTTTTACTAAAAAAACCGACGGGTTCCGTAGTAAATAAATCTTGGATTAAGATAACTACTAGGTCATAAAGAGAAACAATAATAACAACAATTAAGGCTACGGATAAAACCTTAGAAACTATGTTTTCAATGAGATGAATCGACCTCATGAAATCTTCATCGCGCCATTGTTGACCGAAATTGATAAGTAGTTTCCGTATCTGTTTGAGCATGATCGATTAAGTAAAAAGTAAAAATTGTTATTGTATTTGATTGCTAATTGTTCTATTTAGCTAACAAGTAAGTATATCCCCCCTTAATCCCCCCTTAATAAGGGGGGTGCTGATCCCCCCTTGATCCCCCCTTAATAAGGGGGGTGCTGATCCCCCCTTGATCCCCCCTTGATAAGGGGGGTGCTGATCCCCCCTTGATCCCCCCTTAATAAGGGGGGTGCTGATCCCCCCTTGATAAGGGGAGTATCTGACAATTTTTAAAATCTACCTACTTAGAAATGATTTTACTTGAAGAAGGCTTCCCCAGAAAAAAGTCTAGGTGCGATCGCTATTAAGTCAACCGCACCCCAAACTAATACAAATGCTCACATCTAGCTAACATCATCGTGAGCGAAACGATTATAGAGGAAGTCGAGGGCATAGTTACGCAGACGATAATATTCAGGATCCTCCATAATTCTCTCCCGATCGCGGGGACGGGGGAAAGGAATATTCATCACTTCGCCGATTTTTGCTTCCGGTCCATTGGTCATCATCACCAGCTTATCAGCGAGGAAAAGAGCCTCATCGATATCGTGGGTAATCATCAACACCGTACAGCGTTTATCTTGCCAGATTTTCAGCAATTCTTCCTGTAATTCCTCTTTAGTAATCGCATCCAACGCACCGAAAGGTTCATCAAGAATCAACACCTCCGGACGGATAGAAAGAGCCCGGGCGATCGAAACCCGTTGTTTCATCCCCCCGGAGATTTGGGGAGGGGTTTTGTCCATAGCTTCGGTTAAACCCACCATAGCTAAATGTTCCCGCACGATCGAGCGTTTTTGCGCCTCTGGAGCATTGGGAGACACCGCATCTACCGCGAGATAGACATTTTCAAAAACGCTTAACCAAGGCAATAAAGCATAGTTTTGAAACACTACCATGCGATCGGGTCCTGGTTTAGTAATTTTCTTACCGTTAACTTTAACAATGCCATCGGTGGGAGAAGAAAAACCCGACACCATATTTAATAGGGTCGATTTACCGCAACCGGAGTGACCGATCACACAGATAAATTCACCTTCATTGATGCTGAGATTAACGTCCTTGAGGACGGTGTAGGGGCCTCTGGGAGTGGGATAAACCTTAGAAACTCCTTCAATGGTAACAAAAGCTTCTTTAGTGGGGGCCTGGGTTGCCTGGTTAACTGTGTCGGTGGTGGTGTACATGATTATAGTCGCTAAAAAGTCGAAAGACAGGTAGAAAGTGGCAGAGTTGCAGGGCTTAATCCAATGGGATCATATTTTAGGGGTAAAAGGGTAGAAAATCTCCCCTTTTACCTCTGGTTAGGCAATTTTGCGAGATTCACTGGCACTAGGACGAGCATCAATAGCCACTTCGGCCATGGTGACGTTTTGTTTGATCTCTAAACTATTGAGATAACCGATCGGATCTTCGGCATCAAACTCGATACCATCGAATAACAGGATCGGTGTGCGACGATATTTAATATCCCCTAGACCCAATTCCCGGGCCGCGGTACTAAAGACACCCACCCGACAGACGCGTTCGAGAATTTCTACCCAGTTACGGGGGAAAGGAATGTGGCCCCAGCGCGCCATTTGGGTCATCATCCAGAGGTGTTCGGTACGACTGGGACGATTTACCCCTTCTCCATAGAACAGATGGTGTGCATATTCTTTCATCGGTTGATCGAGACTGCACGCGTAGGAGTTGGGATCACCCAGTTGGATATAATCGATATTGGTACTAAGGTACTGACGACTGGCGAGGATTTGACGAATTTCTTCCTGATTTGTTTCATCGGCACAGTAGCGACAACCTTCCAGCAGTGCTTTGACTAAAGCGACATGGGTATTAGGGTATTTATTGGCCCAATCTTCCCGGACTCCCAGGGCCTTACCCGGGTGGCCCTGCCAGATTTCTAAGTCGGTGGCGACGGTGTAACCGATACCTTCCATGGCGGCCCTTAGATTCCAGGGTTCACCGACACAGTAACCGTCAATACTACCGGTTTTCAGGTCGGCTACCATTTGGGCCGGGGGAATAGTTTCGAGGTGAACGTCTTGATCGGGGTCAATACCAGAGGCCGCTAACCAGTAACGCAGGAGCAAATTGTGCATGGAGGAGGGGTGAACCATGCCAAAAATATGGCGCTGTTCCCGCGATTCCAATAGCATCTGTTTTAAGGCGTTACCGTCAATCACTCCCTCGTCATAGAAGCGTTTAGCGAGGGTGACACCGTTACCGTTACGAGTCATAGTCAGGGCGCTGACAATCGGCAAAGGTTGCTCCTGATAACCACCGACGGTTAACCAGGTGGGCATTCCCGAAGGCATTTGCGCCCCGTCGAGGAATCCCCCTGCGATCCCGTCCACAATGCCTCGCCAACTGGTTTCCCGGACTAAATTCACCTCATCTAGACCATGTTTAGTGAAGAATCCCTTTTCTTTGGCCACTGCTAGGGGCGCGCAAGCGGTGAGGGGAACAAAACCGATTTCTAGATTGACTTTTTCTAAACCGTGACGGGCAATAACTTCGACTTTGCGGGCGCGTAGTTTTTTGATCCGTTTTTGTTGGTTGAGGAAATAGATAATCTCGCTCCGGAGACTGTAGTAACTGGGGTGTTCCACCACTTCCATACGTTTGCGGGGACGGGGGATATCCACTTCCAAAATACCGCCAATTTTTGAGCCAGGGCCGTTGGTGAGCATAACGATGCGATCGGATAATAGCACCGCTTCATCCACATCGTGCGTCACCATTACCGAGGTCATTTGGTATTCTTCGCACAGCTGCATTAACTGTTCCTGTAGATTACCTCTAGTCAGGGCATCTAACGCCCCAAAGGGTTCATCTAAAAGGAGGACTTTCGGACGGATGGCTAGGGCGCGAGCGATCGCTACCCGTTGTTTCATCCCCCCCGATAATTCGTTGGGACGTTTATCCACTGCATGACGAAGATTGACCAGATCGATATATTTTTCGACTTCAGCTTTTCTTTCGTCTTCTGATAGTTGGGCGAGAACTTGATCGACGGCCAGAGTGATATTTTCTTTGACGGTTAACCAGGGTAAAAGGGAATAGTTTTGGAAAACTACCATGCGATCGGGCCCTGGTTTTTGAATGCTTTGACCTTGCAAAGTCACCACCCCTTCTGTGGGCAAATCTAAACCAGCGATCATGTTTAAGAGGGTGGATTTTCCGCAACCAGAGTGACCGATGAGGGAGATAAATTCCCCTTTTTTTATCTGTAAATCGATCCCTTTCAAGGCCACATATTCACCGCCACCACTGAGGGGGAAGACTTTATCAATATTATCGACAGCGACAAACAAACTCATATTTTTTTCTCCTTAAATTTCCTCAAGTTTCAGTTATTTGAAAATGGGGAAATTTTCCCCATCGATTCCCTATTGACGAACGATTTGATTTTGCAACCAAGCCATAAAGCGATCGAGTAATAAACCCACACCACCGATATAAAACAGCGCGAGAATAATATCACTGATGTAGTTATTTTGGTAGGCATCCCAGATAAAGAAACCGATACCGACGATACCCGACATAACGATTTCAGCGGCGATAATCGCTAACCAAGCTAAACCGATCGCAATTCTCAAACCAGTGAAGATGTAGGGAAGGGCCGAGGGAATTAATATCTTGAAGAAGAATTTTTTGCTGGACAATTGCAAGACTTGTTTAACGTTGATATAGTCTTGGGGAATTTGTTGGACACCAACGGTAGTATTAATCAAAATCGGCCAAACTGCGGTAATAAAGATAACGAATAAAGCGGCAGGTTGATTTTGTTGTAAAGCGGCCAAAGATAGGGGAACCCAAGCAAGAGGAGGAACTGTTCTCAGGAATTGGAAAAGGGGATCGAGTGCCTTATTTAAGAAAGAATTTAAACCGACCATAATCCCAACGCCAATACCCACCACTGCGGCTAAAGAATAACCGATTAATACCCGTTGCAGACTGGCTAAAGTTTGCCAGAATAGTCCTTTATCAATGCCCCCACGATCAAAGAAAGGATACATTAAATAAGTACGGGTACGCTCATTGGTGATTAGGTCGGATGGGGGGGGTAATTTGATTAATCCCACCATGGAGACTAATTGCCAAACAATCAGAAAACCCAAGGTACCGATAATGGGGGGAAGAATGTCATGGGAATGCTTTTTCCAGAATTTACCGAAGTTGAAACCACCTTTACCTGTTCTGCTGACGCTACTTGCCATTTTGCCGTTTTCCTTTTTTTTAATAAAATCTTTGGGATCGTGATCGGGGTTGATGAATAGTTTACAGAAAAAAGCACCCTTTCGGGTGATGGACTAGACAAAATTTTTAGCCTAGTCCATCTTTAGCCTTCTTTCTAGATTTTTTTGATCGCCAAACTATCGAGATAAGCTTGGGGATTGGCAGGATCAAAAGTCTTGCCATCAAAGAATTTCTCGACACCCCGGGAGGTAGTGGTGGGAATATCGGCTGCGGGAACTCCTAATTCTGTAGCTGCCGCTTTCCAAAGATCCTCGCGGTTAACTTTGTCGATTAATGCGGCGGCAGTGGTTAAAGTTTCTTTCGGCAAGAAACCCCAACGAACACTTTCGGTTAAAAACCAGAGATCATGGCTCTTGTAGGGATAGGAGACGCTACCGGCGGGATCTTTCCAGTAGAAAACTCCTTTATTTTTGTCGGTGATTTCCGGTTTGCCGTCACCCATTTTCTGCATTCCTTTGAGGGGACCGGCGATAATTTCTTCTTTGAGGTTGAAATAAGCCGGTTTAGCGAGAATTGCCGCCGCTTCTGCCCGATTTGCCTCTTGATCGAGCCATTGCTGCGCTTCCATAATTCCTTTTAATAGGGCCTTGGTGGCTTTCGGGTTTTTATCCACCCAATCGGCGCGGACAGCGAGGTATTCTTCCGGGTGATAGGGCCAGATTTCTGCGGTTAAAGCTGACATAAAACCGATCTGATCGGCCACAATTCGCGCCGGCCAAGGATCACCGGTACTAAACGCATCCATGGTTCCCGTTTTCATGTTGGCCACGGTTTGGGCTGCGGGTACGGCAATTAGGTTAATATCCGTATCGGGGTTAATACCACCAGCCGCTAACCAGTAACGAATCCAGAAGTCTTGGTTAGCTTTCGGGAAAGTATAGGCGGCTTTAAAGGGAGTTCCCGTCGTTTTCATGCCGAGGATGTAATCTTTGGCGGGTTTCAGGTCTAAACCGATATTTTTGCCCTCGTGTTTACCTGCGATCGCAATTCCGTTACCCTGGGTGTTTAACTGCGCTAACACATACATGGGGACTTTAACGTTATTTTTGGTGATTAGTCCCTCGGAAATTAGGTAAGGCATGGGCATTTGCCACTGTCCCCCGTCAATTCCGCCCGCATCTGACCCAATTTCGACGTTATCTCTAGCGGATCCCCAGTTTGCTTGTTTGGAGACTTCCACATCGGGCATCCCGTGTTTGGCGAAAAAGCCTTTTTCCTTGGCAATAATTAAGGGTGCTGATTCAACAATCGGGATATAACCTAATTTAATTTTGGTGGTTTCGGGGGCCTCTCCGGGGGCTACCGCTACGGGAGAAGCAACCGGGGAAGCGGGCGCGGTGGTGCTGGTTCCACCGGTACTGTCGGGGGGATTACCCACACAACCTTTGAGGACAACAGCCCCTGCCGCTGAAACTGCCGCCGTGGTTAAAAATTTCCGTCTCGAAAAATTTGACATAGAATTCTCCTGCCTGCTGCTAAAGCAAGTATGTGTGCTGAATTATGGGTAAAGGAATCCCTCGCTAAACTTCCCTTCTAGCCCGTGCTATAGAAATTTAGCTATGGAATATTGAATCTCGATTGAACTTACTAAATAAGTCTAGCGGAATTTGGAAAAAATAATTAATCCGATCGAGAATTTTATTTACAAAAATTTAATTCGATTGATAAGAATTAATTAAGACCATTGATATATCTAGCTTCTAGCCACTTAAAAAGGTTTCCGCAGGAGTGCCGGCGCAGGGGTGATGGGGTGATGGGAGTAGGGAGAAACAACAAAATGAGCCAAGGGTGAGTTTTAGGAATGCGGCTCCTTCCGGCTTGGTAGAATGGACAATATGGTGCGAAACGTTTAGGCATGAAATAGGGCTGAAATGCCTGAAATAACCGCCTAGTAAGGTCTTCAGTCCCCCGACTGAATCTAAGAGGTCAACCATGACCAACCTTATAACTGTTTATATGTCCCGACGTTTAGTATCGTCAGATACCAAACTAGGCAAGGGAACTCAAGGTCAATACACTTGTAATAATCGTTACAAGTTGAGAGTAACGGCGATAGCCACCCCCAGTTTCAGAAATCACAACTCTGGAATTGAAGCGGGGAACGGAAGGCTCCGAGGTGTAACCTAACACC